>JAAYMG010000037.1 GCA_012521525.1 Clostridiales bacterium
GCATTGATCAGCCCGCCGTCGTATGTATGCAGGCGCAATGCCTCTGCATACTCCAATACGCTCCTGTCTTCCGTGTATGTACAATCAACCAGCAGAGGAGTTTCGATTTCAAGTGTCATCACTCCGTCATCGATCATGACTGCACTTACTGCATCATTTTGAACAACGGAGACTTTTTCGTATTTTATGAATGTCACGCCATGGGCCCTTGCTTTCGAATAGGATCGCTCCAACCCGGGAAATTCGGTTCGGACCGAACGGGCGAGAACATAAACATGGCGTTTGCCCGCCGCGATCCCGACTGCGCGCTTCAATACGAGATCCCATATAAATGAAGGTGTTTCGGTCTCCCGGTCGAGAAGCATCACGGCCGGAGCCTTCGGCTCAAGGCCGGCAATTACGCGCTGTGCATAACCGTCGTCGATCAGAAAACCCGGTATGACCGAGCTGCCGACAATGATCACCGGATATCCGTCTGACGAAGCCTTTGCCTCTTTAGGAGTACCGGCCAGCAAAACTTCGAAGCCCTCGTTTTCAAAAAATGACTTTATCAAGCCTGTTCTGACGCTGTTTCCGGCTAATACGATCTTCATGCAAGTATACCGTCCTGTTCAGATATCTGTGCTATCCGCAAACCCACATCCCGCGCTTCGGCAACGGTTTCCCGTATAGACTTTGGTCCTGACACACAGCCGGCCAGATAAACATGTGTTTTCTCCGGGGGCTTTACATATTCCAGGAACCCGTTTTCGTCCACCCGCAGGCCGGTCAGATCCGAGAGAGTCACATTGTCGGAATTGGGATGGATCCCGCCGCACAGTATGACCTTGTCAAATGTCTCTCTTGCAAGTACTCCCGAGTCTTCATATATGATTTCGGGATCATTCCCGTTTACCGTGATCCGCGCCGGGCGGCATCTGATGAAGCGGATCCCCGGTTCGTTCATATCCTGCATAAATGCCGACAAAGCGTTAGTGGTTTGCATATCCATATAGAAAAAGGTGATCTCACATTCGGGATAGTAATGCCTGATGACCTTGGCCGAACGTGTCGAGTAACCGCAGCAAACCCGCGAGCAGTAATTTGCTTTTTCCTTTACGCTGCGTGAGCCGAAGCAAAGTACGTATGCCACTTTTTTCGGCGGTTCGGCAAACAGTTCCGAAGCGGTACGACGGTACAAAGCCCTCTCAAGGTCCATACCCGTCAGGATCGATTCGGATCGGTCCATATCCAGGGCAGTCTTTGCATTGCTTGCATAATCTAAAAATCCGTTAGCCAGTACGATATCGCTGAAAGATTTTTCAATGAAATCGGAACCGCTCTTTATGTATGCACTAAATCCGCATGCTTCTTTGCGGAGATCGATCAATGAGGAATCCAACAGGATCGTTATGTTTTCATCTCGCTCGACCTCATCCCAGAGGTTGCCGGCCGCACATACTCCGCATTGCGAGCATGAGCTGCCGGACTTGCATCCGAATTGCCTGACCTTTCCGCCCAAAGAAGGAGACGACTCCAGGATAACAGATGGGATATCAAACCCGGACAAAGTCCTTGCTGCCGTACAGCCCGCAAGACCGCCGCCTATGATAAGTACATTTTTCATTGGATCACCATGTTCCGATTTCAAATTAAGCCTCTGTTACTGTCAGTTCCGATGTTAGTTCAATTATATATTGGCTGCGGATTTGTGTCAATAACGCTAAATTATTGACAAACTGAGGTTCCCTGATTGTACGAATTTGATCCCTCCGTATAAATCCTTGTTAAAAGGTTGCCGGTGGTTTATAATTAAATCCTGAGAACAGGCAGCGAAGACCGGAATATATTTCAAAAGGGGAATGCACATTGAGGGATTTGGACGAAATAGTACGCATGGCTTTGGAAGCCGGATTTTCTCTTGCCGCTCCGCTTGACCTTGCAACGATCAAACTTTATCCGGAAGTACGCGAAATGTGCGCGTCCGACAAATGCCGCGCATATGACAGGAACTGGACCTGTCCTCCCGCATGCGGAACTCTGGAAGAATGTTCCGAAAGGATAAGAAAGTACAACAGGGGGATCATAGTTCAAACACTGGGTGAACTCGAGGACGACTTTGACTTCGAAGGGATGGCGGAGTTAGCAAAAAAGCATAACGAAAAATTCTATGCGTTCCATGATGTACTGCACGGTATTTTTTCAGACGTACTGGCCCTTGGCGCCGGGGGATGCTCAAGATGCGACAGCTGTACATATCCGGATATGCCATGCAGGTTCCCGCACCTTGCACTGTCATCGATGGAAGCCTACGGGATGATCGTTAACGAAGTATGTACTCTGAATGGTGTTCCGTACTATCATGGCCCGGGAAAGATCGCATATATAGGATGTTATCTTTTTGACTGAAGACCGTTGCTCAATAACAGAGATTTGTAGGGGGAGGGACTTGATAAAGATGGAACACAGGGTTTTGTTCTTACCTGATAACATAGAGGTGCGTGTAGCCGACGGAACAATGATCATTCATGCGTTCCACAAGGCAGGTATTCCCATTGATGCTCCCTGTGGAGGGAATGGGACATGCGGCAAATGCATGGTGAATGTAATAAAGAAAAATGGTACTGCAGAACTAAAGCAGGCATGCAAAACACCGATCACCGAAGATATCACTATTGAAATATCCGGTAAGGTTGCAGAGCACAGGATACTGAATGACGGCCTCGGAGGCAGGTATAAACTGGCCCCCATGATAAGACGGGTGAATGTTTTCGCAGAAAAGGCAAAACTTGGCGACCGCCGTTCGGGATGGGAAAGGCTGGCAGAAGCTGTATCTTCGGTTACAGGCATATCTGCAGCGGAATTAACTGCACATCCTGTTGCGGTTTCTTCACTCTGTAAGATATCGGACCTCTGCGGTCAAAGACCCGATGTTTTTCTTTTCGGAAATGAAGTGCTTGCCGTATGTCCCCAGGGCAGCCCGATGTATGCGATCGCTTTTGATATCGGTACGACTACCGTCGTAGGTTATCTGCTCGATATCGAAAGCGGAAAGCAACTTGCCGTATCCAGCATGCTCAATCCCCAGTCCTCGTATGGAGCCGATGTCGTCATGAGGGCCAAATTTGCGCTTGAAAATGGTGTTGTGACTCTCGCAAATGCAGTCAGAGACGCTCTTAATGCAATAATAGCGGATACTGCAAAACAGGCAGGTATATCGACCGGGGATATATATCTGATATCAGTCGTGGGCAACACATGCATGCATCATTTATTTCTCGGCGTGTCTCCCGAATCCCTTGTTTTTGCGCCGTATAACCCGGTTATAAGACATGGGTTGGTATTGAATGCAGCCGATTTCGGTATTCGGATCAATAGTCTTGCCAAGCTTGTAATTTTGCCGAATATAGCCGGCTTTGTCGGCGCGGATACAGTTGCGGCAATATTGTCATCTGGCATGGACAGGACAGACAAACTCACTCTTTTGATCGATATCGGAACGAACGGTGAGATAGTTTTGGGAAACCGAAACGAAATGATCGCTTGCTCGACCGCAGCCGGTCCGGCATTTGAAGGAGCGCTCATAGAATTCGGCATGCGCGGAGCTGCGGGAGCTATCGACCATGTATCACTTACAGGTGGCAAAATCCAGTATAGCGTAATTGGCGGACAAAAACCTGTCGGCATTTGCGGTTCGGGTTTGATCGATGCTATAGCTCAGCTGGTTATGATGGGCCTGATAGACGAAACGGGAAAACTCCAGGCTTCGGATGACACGACAGAGGCATCGGTTTTATCCGGATACATACGACGTATCAATGGCAAAGATGCATTCGTGCTTGTTGAGGCAGCCGATAGCGGGACAGGATCCCAAATATACATAACACAGAAAGATATAAGGGAAGTCCAGCTGGCCAAAGGAGCTATTTTTGCCGGAATAACGCTTTTGGCAGAACAGTTGGGAATTTCGATATCCGAAATAGAACAGGTCCTGGTCGCCGGAGCATTTGGCAACTATATGTCACCCGACAGCGCATGCCGTATATCGCTCATTCCTGCAATACTGAGGGAGAAGATCATCCCCATAGGAAATGCCGCAGGTGAGGGTGCAAAACAGGTAGTTCTGAATGCCGATGAGTATCAAAGAGCAGTGACTGTTTCGAAAACCTGCGGCTACCTGGAGCTGGCCGCCCATCCGAAGTTCCAGGATATTTTCGTTGACAGCCTGTCATTTCCCGAGCAAGGGCAATGATTTGCCGGTGGTGTCATTGGGTTTGTTGCCGGTCGCCCATGTTTGCATTCGAATATTATGTTTCGAATGAGGTACAATAAAGCATAGTCAGCGGTGATCGAAGCTAAGTTTTTCTGTGGTAAAGGAAAGGTAAATATGTGGAGAGTTGCGGTTGCAGGCAAAGTGACTGACGGTTTCATGGAAGCCGCCAGGAAGCGGCTGTTAGAAACAGGCGTTCTTCTTGAAAGGTACGATCCTTACTTACCGGAACAAGACTACGATGCCATCCTGGTCTTTCCTGACACAGACTTGTCACTGAGCAAATATTGCTGCCGAATATTGATAATCCCGGATGAGCTGATATCCGATGGAGCTATTATAAACGACACTTCCGCTCAGTGTGTCATATCATATGGACTGTCTCCGAAGAATACCGTCACACTTTCCAGTACTAATGATGGCAAGAACGTGGTGGCACTGCAGCGGGATATCATGTCCCTTGACGGTTCTCTGATATTGAGACAGGAGTTTACGCTTGACTGCGACCTGCAGCATTATGAAACGATGGCATTGGCGTCGCTTATCGCGATCTCCGGCGTGCTTGAGCAATAAGCACGCTTTTTTCTTGCCATTTCATACGCACCGTGCTAAAGTAGTACTTAATATTTTTCGGAACAGAATATGGAATCGTGTCGTGTTGGAGGTAAGGTCATGTTAACCGAAATGATGAAAAAAGAGTTCATTATTCTCGACGGTGCGATGGGCACTTTGCTTCAGAAGCGGGTCAAAAAGACCGGCCAGCCTTTGGAGACGGTCTGCTTTTCGGACGAACGTGCCGTTGAGGATATACATCGAATGTACATCGAATGCGGCAGCGACATGATCTATACCAATACACTTTGCGCCAATGCCATAAAACTCAAAGGGACCGGCATAAGCCCTGCGGAGCTTATAAGCAAAGCGGTCGAGATCGCAAGACGCGCCGTAAAGGGAACGGACGCCCTTGTCGCGCTCGACATAGGAGCCATTGGGGAATTGATGGAGCCCGCAGGGGAGCTGACGTTCGAACTCGCTTACCGCCTGTTTTCCGAGCAGGTGAAGGCCGGAGAAAAGGCCGGCGCAGACCTCATAGTATTTGAAACGATGTCGGACCTGCTGGAAGTCAAAGCAGGGGTGCTTGCGGCAAAGGAAAACACGTCCCTTCCCGTTTTCGTTACCATGACATTTGGTGAAAACAAGAGGACATATACCGGATGCGACGTCCGTGCCATGGCATGCACGCTTCAGGGGTTGGGAGCGGATGCCATCGGTATCAACTGTTCACTGGGTCCCAAAGAGATATATCCGATCGCCGCCGATCTTTCCCGTTATACTTCTCTGCCGATCATCATCAAGCCAAATGCCGGGCTTCCGGACCCTATAAGCGGAATGTTTACCGTCGGCCCCGAGGAGTTTGCCGATGAAATGGTTAAGTACGCCGATCTCGGAGTGCGGTTCGTCGGTGGCTGCTGCGGTACAGGCCCTGAATATATAAAACTTCTCAGGCAGCGGTTCGGGAAGCTGAAGAGGCAGGCTTCGCATTATGTCCCCGCAACACGTGTCTGTACCCCAACGAATGTTGTTGAGCTTGATAGGGTAAGGGTCATAGGAGAGTGCATAAACCCCACAGGAAGGGCCCCTTTACAGTACGCTCTTAAAAGCAGCGACATGTCGCTTGTCGAGCAGCTGGCTGTTGACCAGGCGGAAGCCGGAGCGGATTTTCTTGATGTCAATGTCGGTGTTCCCGGGATCGACGCATCAGCGGCCATGGCGGATGCTGTTAGAGCTGTCCAGGCAGTAACGACCCTGCCGCTCGTGATCGACTCCTCTGACCCGCACGTCCTTGAGTCCGGATTAAGGATATACAACGGAAAACCGATAGTGAACTCGGTCACGGGTGAAGCAAAAAGCATTGAGACTGTCCTGCCCCTCGTAAAAAAGTACGGGGCAGCCGTGATAGGTCTGACATTGGACGAAAACGGGATACCGCCCCTTGCTGAAGACCGTTTGCGAATAGCCCGGAAAATACTGGACGCCTGCATGCGGTACGGAATACCGAAAGAAGACTTGATCATCGACTGTCTGGTCCTTACAGTGTCGACACAGCAAAATTCTGCAACGGAAACGCTTCGCGCAGCCAAAATGGTGAAAGACAAATTGGGAGTCAAAACATGCCTTGGCATTTCAAACATATCTTTCGGCATGCCCGGGCGGGAAGTGGTCAACCGCACGTATCTTTCTCTTGCACTGAGCCATGGTGTCGACATGGTTATAATAAATCCCAGTTGCGCGTCAATGATGGACACGATATATGCATACAGGCTTCTTACCGGAAACGATAAAGACATGTTGGAATATTTGGATCACATGTCGGAAAGAAAAGATCAGGTCAATATTTTAGATAATATTACAGGTGAGGTTAACAGCGCCGATACATCATCCCGTCAGGACAACAGTAAGATTTCGGATATTTCAGATCTGTTCATCGGCCTGGAGCGTGCCGTCATCAGAGGGCTGAAGGATGAGGCAGCAGGTTACGCATCCGAGCTTCTAAACCACGCGGAAGCAACGGAGATAATAGACAGATGCCTGGTTCCGGCTCTCGACAAAACAGGGAAGCTATATGAAAACGGTGATATATTCCTTCCGCAGCTTATGAGATCCGCCGATTCTGCAGGAGCAGCATTCGACATCATACGCGATCACCTGAAAAGAAAGGGGATCTCCTCCCGATCAAAGGGAAAGATACTGCTTGCCACTGTACAGGGTGATATACATGATATAGGCAAAAACATCGTAAAGGCACTGCTTGAAAACTACGGTTATACGGTGATCGATCTGGGAAAGGACGTTTCTCCCGATACCGTAGTTGAAGCTGCAGTCAGAGAAAATATAAAGCTGATAGGATTGAGCGCTCTGATGACGACAACGGCTGAATATATCGGCAAGACGATCCAAAGACTGAGAGAAGTCGGACATGAATGCAAAGTCATGGCAGGCGGAGCTGTATTGACCGAAGAATATGCCAGGAAACTCGGAGCGGATTTCTATGCGAAGGATGCGGCCGACGGGCTTCGTATCGCAGCAGAGATCTATGGCAGTTGATACCGGTCTGCGGGAAAGATGTTAAATATTATCGGACGGTCCTTCCGTACGACCCTGGATCAATGCTTCTCCAAGATCGGACGGGAGAACCGTCCGCATGTTATGGACGGACATGATCAAAATCTGCGGACTATCTCGCCGCATGCGATCTTTTTGCCCGAATTGCCTGATGGCTGCGTCGTAAAATCATCCTGTGAATCGTGTATGATCACCGCTCTTCCGATTATTTCATCCACAGCGATACGTTCGGTATAGAATGCCATCCATGCAAATCCGTTGTTGCTGAACAGCGGAGGCATGTCGCCGGCATGAAAAGGATGAGGACAATCGTGGGGATCATAGTGAGGCCCGGTATCCACGAACGGATCGGAAGCGTTGCCGCTGCACCTGCCTCCACTGTGTATATGGAATCCCAAAACAGGGTAGCCGCAAGGTCCCGTGCCGCCCGGCAAGCCTCTTACTTCGGCAACGACGATCGTACCGTTATCCGCCGGATAAAATGCGACCGTTCCATGGATGTCTGGATGTTTATCGTCCCCGCGCAAAACTGCCGTCGCTGCGGGCCTGCTCTCGGATATGGTCCTCAAAAGCCTTCTTGATCGGTTCCCGAAAGTGAACAGCGTATATATCTCCTCCTTTCCTTACAGCTTATGTCCGCAAGGGAAGGGTGGAGACAATATATTCATGCGTTAGCTATTTCCTTGCCAAACTCTATACAGGCTTCTATAGCAGTCGAATCAGGTACCCAGGATGCCCTGATACCATCGTTGATGATATCGAACTTGCATTCTCCCAAAGCCTTTGTTATGAGCCTGACCGATTCGCCGCTCCAGCCGTAACATCCGAATGCTGCTGCCTTTTTGCCCTTGAATTTCAGCCCCCTGCACATTTCAAGGATGCCGCTGACGGAGTACAACAGCCCGTTATTGATGGTGGGCGAGCCGAACAGGACTGTCTTGGACTTGAAAATCTCAGTCAGTATATCATTCTTGTCTGTTTTTGAAGCATTAAAGAGCTTAACCTTCACATACGGATCGGCCAGCCGGATACCCTCGGCGATAGCCTCAGCCATCTTGCGAGTCCCGTCCCACATCGTGTCATAAACCAGGGTGATCTGGTTTTCCTTATATCCGTCTGCCCATTCGAGATACTTCCTGACGATCTGCAACGGATCGTCCCTCCATATGACTCCGTGGCTTGGGCATATCATGTCTACCGGCAGGCCGAGATCAAGTATCTCATTTATTTTCTTTATCACGAAGCCGCTGAAAGGTGTAAGGATGTTGGCGAAGTATTTGAGCGCTTCGGCGTAAAGCTCGGCCTGGTCCACTGTGTCGTTGAACAGGAACTCTGATGCGTAATGCTGACCGAAGCCGTCATTTGAGAACAGGATATTTTCTTCGGTCATGTAACAGAACATCGAATCAGGCCAATGGAGCATAGGAGCTTCAACGAACACCAGTTTGCATTCTCCCAGATCGAGCGTGTCGCCCGTCCTGACCGTGACAAAATTCCAGTCCCGGTGATAATGCCCCTTCAATGACTTGACGCCGTTTGCGGTACAGTATATTGGTGTGTCGGGTATCTCCCTCATCAGTGCGGCAAGGGCACCACTGTGGTCGACTTCACCATGGTTTACGATGATGTAGTCTATCTCTTTAGGATCGATTTCTTTTCTAAGGTTTTCAACGAACTCTTCATCGTACGGCTGCCATACGGTATCGATAAGCGCTGTTTTCCTGTCGCGAATCAGGTATGAATTGTACGATGACCCGCGGTCGGTCGAGTATTCGTCACCGTGAAACCTCTGCAGCTCCCAGTCGACTTTTCCGACCCATGTAACTTTATCGGTTACTTTTTTTCCCATAAACGACCTCCTTTTGACACTTGTCTGCTTTACATTCGGACTTCGATTGCTGGTATTATTGAAATATTACCATAAAATTGTTAAATCAGTAAGCCAATTTTAACTAAAAATATGCTGTATCAAGTTATTATCTGTATTGCAAAAAAGTGCTTGATATATCCATATAAATAAATATTTTTGTACGTGCTATTACATAATTTTGTACTTGCAAAATCCAACATCATTTGATAATATTCCCTTAAATGAAAAAAAATAAAGAATTTTGTATATTTTTAAAAATTAAGTGCTGTAAAAAAGAAATATTAGGATCATATGCCGTTTTGACTGCTATATGCACTGATTGTCCGTTAACTTGGGAGGAAAAGAGTGAACTGGCTTCTTAAGAGATTCAGGCTTATTATCAGCGTCGCGTTGATATTGTCTACAGTCATTACATATCTTATAGTATATTTGCCAAGGGACAGGGCACTTGAGAGCTATGCCCTGGAGAACTACGTGCATGTCGTTCAGGCAACCGAACAGTCGTTCCTGCACAATTTTCATAATTTGCTGGACAGTGTGAGGAATCTTTCAAATCTTGACCGCCTTCGCGAACAGGTATGGTCATACAGGGAAGGAAGGATCACGGCCCAGACACTAAGGGCAAACACCCAGGATATTTTTACCGAACTCGTTCAGGCTTTACCCTGCATAATCGGTGCATTCAGGTTTGCGGACAATATGCAGATCGGTTCATACGGTACACCCAAACTGGACAAGCTGACACCCGCCGAAGGAGTTACTGAATTTACTTATGAATTCGACCACAGGCTTCTGGAGCTCATTGTTTATTCTCCTATATATAATTCCGACATCGTTATCGGATATGACGTAGTATTTTTTGACCTTTCCGGTCTTTTCCAGCAGCTCAGAACGGGCAACTACCTGTACGAACTCAAGCCCCTCTATGGCGACCGAAGTGACAGCGTTAGTTACACTACGCGCAAGATCAATGACATTGTGCTTCTTGATACAGGAAATTCGATTATCTACAGGAACCGGATAAAGGAGTCCGATGTTTACTTTCAGGCTTCCGCGAATAAACGCGATCTCTTTGCTTCAATACGGAGGATATCCGTTTTGAGCCTGATCACCGCATTGGTCTGCAATATCACCATACTTCTGCTTACCAATTTCACCGTTATCCGCTTGGCGCAGTACCGCCTGAGTGTTACGGAGCGGAGAAAAGAACTTTATAAAGAATACGCTTACAGGGATACTTTGACCGGCGCATACTCCAGGCTATACTTCGAACGCTGGTTGAGAGCAAAAATCGATAAGTCGGGTTTCATTCATGAAGACATATGCGTTGTCATGATGGACATAAACAAGTACAAAAGCATCAATGATAAATTCGGACATGTAATAGGTGACAAGACCCTTCAGCACGTTGCTGAAGTTATAATTCGTACGATAGGTGACGGCAACCTTGCCGTCCGCTACGGCGGTGACGAGTTCCTGATAGTATTGCTCAACACTCCTTACTCCGAAGCGGAGCGCATAATGGCAAAAATAAACAGCCAGCTTTCAGATATAAATGAGTTTGGGTTCGGGCTTTCGATCTCATACGGTATAGAGCAGATATCCTCATATATAGAAATTTACAAGGCTATCGAGAAAGCAGACGAAAAAATGTATATATCAAAAAATGCCCATCAGGAGCTCATGTGGTTTTGATAAACAGCAGATAAACTTCCGCACTGTAATAACTTGACGGAAGTTTTTTTGTTGTATTGATTTATAATAACAAAAGTATATAATGTGAGTTGGTTTCTAATTTTCGTACCTGGAGGTAAAAATAGTGGATATTGAGAAAATACTCGGCGCGATAGACCATACCTGCCTTAAACAGGATGCTGTCTGGTCAGACATAAAAAACCTGTGCGACGAAGCGATCCGATACAGGACGGCATCGGTCTGCATACCGCCTTCATATGTAAAAAAGGCCGCAGAATATGTTGACGGGAAAATCGCTGTCTGCACGACGATAGGATTTCCCAACGGTTACAGCACCACTGCAGCCAAGTGCTTTGAGACAAGAGAAGCCGTAAATGACGGCGCGGACGAAATCGATATGGTCATCAATATCGGTTGGCTAAAAGACAAACGTTATGATGACGTACTGGATGAAATCAGGTCAGTCAAACAGGCGTGCAGCGGCAAAGCTCTGAAAGTGATCATAGAAACATGCCTTCTGACCACGGAAGAAAAGATAAAAATGTGTGAGATCGTTTCAATGTCGGGTGCGGAATATATAAAAACATCAACAGGATTCTCATCCGGCGGAGCGACATTCGAAGATATCAAACTGTTCAGGGAGCATCTCTCTGACAGTGTCCGGATAAAAGCTTCAGGCGGAATACGTACGCTTGAAGATGCGTGGGAATATATACAACTTGGAGTATCGCGGCTCGGCACAAGTTCGCTCATCAAACAAATAAGCAAATTGAAGGAATAATCATAATATCGGGCGATTTTGCTGTTTAATCCGGTTTAATCCTATAAGCTCCACCCTGTTTATGGATGAGCTTGTCTTTTCTGGCTTGATTTTTCCGGAATGATTATGTACAATTTTATGGAACGAACAATTGCTTTATAGATTGTTCAATATTAAGGGGGTAGAATCATGAAAAAGTACCTGTCAATCGCATTGATCCTTGCCGTCGTACTTTCTCTTGTGACACTGGCGGGATGCAACAAGGCAGGCGCAGGTAAGTATGAACTTGCACTTGTTACAGACTTGGGAACGATTGACGACAAATCGTTCAACCAGGGTTCATGGGAAGGACTGAAAGCATATGCGGTTGATCACAAAAAAACATACCAGTACTATCAGCCTGCTGAAGGGACAACTGCAGCTTACCTTGAAGCGATCGACCTTGCTATAAAGGGTGGGGCAAAAGTCGTAGTCACGCCGGGCTATTTGTTTGAGGTACCCATATTTGAAGCCCAGACAAAGTATCCGGAGACAAGGTTCGTCCTCATTGACGGTGAGCCGCACAACGAAGACTACTCGGTTTTCAATACCGAGTCCAACGTTCTGAGCATTCTTTATGCCGAGCATGAAGCAGGATTCCTGGCAGGATATGCCGCAGTCAAGGATGGATTCAGAAAGCTCGGTTTCCAGGGCGGTATGTCTGTTCCGGCAGTCGTCCGTTTCGGATACGGATTCCTGCAGGGAGCCGATCAGGCAGCAAAGGAACTCGGCCTTGGCAAGGATTCCATTGAAATCAAGTACAACTATTCCGGTGACTTCGATGCAACTCCTGAAAACCAGGCAAGAGCTGCCGGCTGGTACGCAGACGGAACAGAAATCATATTCGCATGCGGCGGCGCAGTAGGAAACTCAGTCATGAGTGCCGCGGAAGCCTCCAAAGACAAGTGGGTCATCGGCGTCGACGTTGACCAGTCCGCAGAATCACCGACTGTCATTTCTTCCGCGATGAAAATGCTCGGGCATTCAGTGTACCTGGCGCTCGAATCGCACTATGACAACAAATGGGAAGGCGGAAGGACCTGGCGCCTCGACGCTACCAACGACGGAATAGGGCTGGCCATGGAAACAGCGAAGTGGAGGACTTTCTCCCAGGCCGATTACGATGCACTCTTTGAAGCTGTAAAGAACGGCGAATATGAAATCAGCGACGATATCTCCGCCGATGTTGGAGATCTGGTATTCGACTGTGTGAAAGTCATCCCAGTAACCGACTGATCTGTGCAGTACATTCCTTTTTGTAAGTGAAAAGGTGCCCCAACGGCACCTTTTCACTGTATCAAACGGAAGATATCATATATATAAAAGATGTATAATATGTCATGTTATTCTGAGGTGACTGCATGAACTATGTCATAGAAATGCTCCATATTACCAAACAGTTCCCCGGAGTCAAGGCTAATGACGATGTCACTCTGCAGGTCAGAGAAGGAGAGATACACGCACTGCTCGGTGAAAACGGAGCAGGCAAAAGTACGCTGATGAGTATTCTTTTCGGTATGTATCGACCGGATGCAGGTTCTATAAAGCTGCGCGGCAGGGAAGTTGATATTGTCAGTCCTAGAATGGCCAATGAATTGGGGATAGGAATGGTACATCAGCACTTTACACTTGTACACAACTTCACCGTTCTGGACAACATCATCCTTGGAGTCGAAGACACCAAATTCGGCCTTTTGTGGAAGGAAAAGGCCCGACAGAAAGTATTGAGCCTTTCCGAGCAATACGGGCTCAAAGTGGATCCCGACGCGATCATCTCGGAGACGACAGTCGGGATGCAGCAGCGCGTCGAGATCCTTAAGATGCTCTATCGCAACAATGACATCCTTATCTTTGACGAACCTACTGCAGTTTTGACTCCCCAGGAAATAGACGAGCTGATGGATATAATGAAAGGACTTGCTGCCGAAGGAAAATCTATTATTTTCATCACACACAAACTGGAGGAAATCAAACGGGTTGCAGACCGCTGTACGGTCTTGCGAAACGGAAAGTGCATCGGGACAGTAAATGTGGATGAAGTCACAGTTGAAGAAATGTCTGAAATGATGGTCGGCCGAAAGGTCGTGCTCAACATCGAAAAAGACGAGTGCAAAGCAGGAAAACCCATTCTCGATGTCCGCAATTTATCAGTCAATGCCGAAAACTCGGACAAGACAATTGTAAAGAATGTCAGCTTTACAGTCAACGAAGGCGAAATAGTATGTATTGCCGGAGTAGACGGAAACGGCCAGAGCGAGCTGGTAGGTGCAATCACCGGCCTGCTTCCCGCAAGCAGCGGCAAAATCATCTTGAAAGACATGGATATAACCCATAAGACTATTCGCTATCGCAATACCCACGGATTGTCCCATATACCTGAAGACCGCCATAAGCACGGATTGGTTTTGCAGTACACTCTTGCGGAGAACCTTGTACTTCAGCAGTACTTTGAGCCCAAGTTCCAGAAGAACGGTTTCCTGAGATTTGACAATATATATGAATATAGCAATAAGCTGATTTCCGAATACGACATAAGGAGCGGTTCCGGTCCCATGACCACCGCAAGGAGCATGTCGGGAGGAAACCAGCAAAAAGCCATAGCTGCAAGAGAAATCAGCCGGTCCCCGGACCTTCTGCTTGCTGTCCAGCCTACGAGAGGACTGGATGTAGGCGCTATCGAATATATGCACAGACAGATAGTCAAAGTCAGGGACATGGGCAAAGCGGTTTTGGTAGTTTCTTTCGACCTCAATGAGGTCATGAACCTCGCGGACAGGATCCTCGTAATGTTCAAGGGTGAGATCGTTGCAGATGTAAAGCCGGACGAGGTTACGGAAAACGAGCTTGGCCTTTATATGGCAGGCGTGAAAAGAGGTGGAGCGCAGTGAGCAAACAGGGTAAAGAAAAAAAGAAAGTAGACAGCAACAGGAAGTTATTGAGTCTTAACCTGACGGACAAGCTCTCAGGGCCAATATCTTCGGTTGTCGCTATTTTGACCGGGCTATTGATCGGGCTTGTCATATTGCTTATTGCCAATCCCTCAAATGCCCTGTCGGGATTTTCCTGGATCCTGACCGGCGCTCTATCAAGTCCGCAGGACATGGGCAACATCTTCTACTATGCGACTCCCATCATTTTGACCGGCCTGTCCGTCGCCTTTGCCTTCAAGACTAGTCTTTTCAATATCGGGGCCTCGGGCCAGTTCATACTTGGGGCTTATGGTGCGGTACTCGTCGGTGTCAAGCTAACTTCACTGGGGAGTGTCCATTGGATAGCAGCCCTTATAGTTTCAGCATTGTTTGGAGCGATTTGGGCCCTTATTCCGGGATTGCTTAAGGCTTACCGAAATGTGAACGAAGTCATCTCCAGCATAATGTTCAATTATATCGGTATGTATTTGGTAAACTACCTTGTAAGGGAGACAGTTTACCACCAGTTGACAAACAGGTCGCTTCCCGTTGCCCAGACCGCAAATTTACCGACTTTGGGGCTTGACAGGCTGTTTCCCGGCTCTAAAATCAGCGCGGGGATCCTGATAGCCTTTGCGGTCGGAGTATTGTTGTATATCGTCCTCAACAAGACCGTTTTCGGCTATGAACTCAAGGCATGCGGCTATAACAGGCATGCAAGCCGCTATGCCGGTATAAATGAAAAGAAATGCATCGTTCTGTCGATGGTGATAGCCGGTGCTCTTGCGGGATTAGGCGGTGGCCTGCTGTATCTTGCAGGTACAGGAAAATATATTTACGTGCAGGACGTACTCGCGCCGGAAGGCTTTGCGGGGATTTCCGTAGCGCTCCTGGGAATGTCGCATCCTATAGGCGTGCTGTTCGCCGGCCTTTTTATAGGATATATAACTGTCGGCGGTTCATATATGCAGCTTAGCGGTTTCAAGCCCGAGATCATCGACATAATAACCGCGGCAATCATTTACTTTGCGGCTTTCTCGCTGCTATTCCGCTCAATGTTGGAACGCCTGCGGTTCAAAAAGGAGGCCGAGCACAGATGAATACCTTATTCTTTCTCATACAACAGACAATGTTCTTCACTATCCCTTTGCTGATCGTTGCCATAGGCGGGATGTACTCGGAGCGCAGCGGCGTCGTAAACATAGCCCTTGAAGGGATCATGATCATGGGCGGCTTTTGCAGCATCCTGTTTATAAAGATGATGGAAAATAACCTGTCCGGCCAGGTTTTGCTCATACTCGCGATCCTCATCGCCATGATATCCGGCGCGCTGTTTTCTTTACTGCATGCATATGCGTCGATCAACCTTAAAGCCGATCAGACCATCAGCGGGACTGCCCTGAATATGCTCGCGCCGGCACTTGCCGTTTTTCTCGCAAGGATGATCCAGCCGGAGGGTGTCCAGCAGATACAGTTCAAGAACACTTTCAGGATCGAATCTGTTCCGGTCCTCGGTGATATTCCGATAATCGGCGACATGT
Organism: Clostridiales bacterium; assembly: GCA_012521525.1. Classification (GTDB taxonomy): domain Bacteria; phylum Bacillota; class Clostridia; order Oscillospirales; family JAAYOS01; genus JAAYOS01. The sequence goes on from JAAYMG010000037.1 coordinate 16,187, forward strand.
TTTTCAAAAACACTTATTTGACGACCTACCTTGGGATCCTCATCCTGATAGTAGCGACAGTCGTGCTTTACAGGACACGATTTGGCTTAAGGCTGCGCGCATGCGGCGAACATCCTCAGGCTGTCGATTCGGTAGGTGTAAGCGTTTACAAGATCCGCTATGCCGGTGTCATCATATCCGGTGCTTTAGCCGGACTGGGTGGTTTGATTTTTGTTGTTACCACTTCTACAAACTTCAACGCTACCGTAGCGGGTTACGGTTTCCTTGCTCTGGCAGTTCTGATATTCGGCCAGTGGAAGCCTTTGTATATCGCCGGAGCCGCCCTATTCTTCGGATTCATGAAGACGATTTCTGCAACTTACTCATCGATACCGTTCCTCTTTCAAATACCGATTACCGGTTATTTCTATAAAATGGTGCCATATGTTGCCACTTTGATCGTATTGATATTCGGCTCCAAACGCTCGCAGGCGCCAAGGGCGGCAGGCGTACCTTACGACCAGGGTTCCCGATGACCTTTGTTAAGTAATGAAAAAAGCTTGAGGATGGGAACGGCTTACACGACCATCCTCAAGCATATTCTGTTTACCGGATTGGAGATACCATATGAAACTTGTAACCTGGAATGTCAACGGCTTTAGGTCATGCCTTCAAAAAGGCTTTGCGGACTTTTTCCATGATGTGGACGCGGATATATTCTGCATACAGGAGACAAAAATGCAGGAGGGGCAAGTGGATTTCAGCCCGCAGGGTTATTTCAATTACTTCCACAGTGCGATCAGGAAGGGGTATTCGGGCACCGCAGTCTTTACCAGGATCGAACCGATCTCAGTTGAATTTGGTTTAAGGGGCGATCATTGTGACGAAGGCCGTGTCATGACTCTCGAATATGATCAGTTCTACCTTGTAAACTGTTATTCCCCGAATTCGCAAAACGAACTAGCCAGGATAGGCTACAGGATGGAGTTTGAAGACGCACTGAGAGAGTATCTGTCTGATCTTGACCTTGTCAAGCCTGTAATACTCTGCGGGGACTTGAACGTGGCTCATCGGGAGATCGATCTCAAGAATCCAAAAGCCAACGCTGGAAGCGCAGGATTCAGTGACGAAGAACGAAGCAAATTTTCACAGTTGCTGGATGCCGGTTTTATTGACAGCTTTCGTTACCTCTATCCCGATAAAACGGATGCCTACACCTGGTGGTCATATATGTTCAAGGCAAGGGAAAGGAATGCAGGCTGGAGGATAGACTACTTTGTCGTTTCGGACAGACTGAAAGGCTGTATCATAGATGTACAGATCCTGTCCGGGATATATGGCAGTGACCACTGTCCCGTTTTGCTGGAGATAGACCTGTGATCCTTTTTTATTCAGACCGACATAAGGATCGGTTTACTTATTTATATCGCCGACTCGCTCTCGCTTTATCCGTTCACGCCAGCACTTGTGGCACATCGCGATATAACTTTCATTTCCCCCGAGCATGATCTGCTCGCCGCTGGTCACGACTTTTCCGTCGGGGCCGATGCGTGCGTTGACCGTAGCCTTGACGCCGCATTCGCATATGGTCTTGATCTCGGTGATCGATTCAGCCAGCTCCATCAGCCTTTTGCTGCCGGGAAAGAGCCTTGTCATAAAGTCGGTACGCAATCCGAAACACAAAACGGGAATATCGTATTCATCAACTATATCCCTGAGTTCATCTACCTGTTTTTCCGAGAGGAACTGAGCTTCATCGATTATTATAACATCGCAGTTGTCTTTCCTCTCACTGACAAACGCTTCAAGGATACTGGCTTCCTTTTCGATTATGTCGGCTCTCGCTTCGATACCGATCCTCGATCGTATGATGTTGTAGCCATATCGGGTATCGATAGCGGGTTTAAGAAGCCATACCTTCATGCCTCTCTCTTCATAGTTGAACTTGGTTATCAGAGCCTGTGCAGTCTTGGAACTGCCCATAGAACCGTATTTAAAATACAATTTTGCCATTTGACCACATCTTTCCTTATCCACAACACTTTTCGTTCTTAATGGTCTCTGCTGAAATATTTTACACCTGTATGTATTTGATGTCAATTTAGGTAATTAGGAGCTTTACTTATGAGCAATATAATGATCATCGGTGTTGCAGGCGGAACGGGGAGCGGGAAAACGACCCTCGTAAATCAACTGCGGAAGCGATTTGGTGACAATGTCGTTGTGTTATATCACGACAATTATTATAAGCCTTACTTGGAACTGCCGTTCAGTGAGCGCGCAAAGCTGAACTATGATCATCCTGACGCCTTCGATACCGACCTGTTGGTTAGTCATCTTAAGGCTTTGAAAGAAAATCAGGCCATAGAATGTCCTGTTTATGACTATAAACTGTACACACGTTCAGATAAAACTGAAATCATATTTCCGTCTAAAGTCATAATTGTGGAAGGCATATTGGTATTCGCAGACGAAAACCTGAGAAACATGATGGACATCAAGATCTTTGTCGATACCGATGCCGACGTTCGGATCCTGAGGAGGATCCTTCGCGATGTCGAAGAAAGAGGCCGCAGCATCAAGTCAGTCGTAGAACAATACCTGAGTACGGTTAAGCCGATGCACGAGCAGTTCGTCGAACCATCAAAAAGATATGCGGACATTATCGTCCTTGACGGCGGCTACAACCTTGTTGCCCTTGAAATGATAATGCAGCGCATAGAAAACCACCTGGAGTCGAGCAAAATTTAGCCCGATTCCGGTTGACAAATATTCAGTTTTATTATAGCATAATTCATAGTAAACTTATATGATTGCACTCGAAATATTGCAATTTTTGTCTCCCAATCAGATATTACATTTGCCGGAGCAGGGCAGATTTATACTTTGCTTGTTATCTTGCCTGATACTTGTGAAGTTATCTGTTTACGCATTTATATATACTTAATGATATCATCTAATTATAAATTGATCGTTTCTTCATATCACAGGGGGTTACGAAGTGAAAATATCCACAAGGGGACGCTACGCGCTAAGGATGATGATCGATTTGGCCATGCACGGGAATGACCAATATGTAACCATTAAAGAAATATCACAGCGCCAGGGGATTTCAGCCAAGTACCTTGAACAGATCATCTCGGTTTTGAGCAAGGCCAGCTATGTAAAAGGTTTGCGGGGCGCATCCGGGGGATATAAGCTTTCAAGGCCTCCTGAGGAATATACTGTCGGGATGATACTTCGGCTCATTGAAGGCGATCTCGTCCCGGTCAAATGCATGGAAAGCGATCCGATAGATTGTGCAAGAGCCGATATTTGTGTTACTCTTGAAGTTTGGAAAAAAATCTACGACGCCATATCAAATGTCATAGACAATATAACTTTGGCTGATCTGGTAGAAATGCAAATCGAGAAACTCAGTGCATTGGGTAATAAGTCCAACTAGTTCTTTGCACATACCACAACATTCTTTAAGTACATTCGGGCATATATAAGCAGACAGGTCTCGTACAATTGTCAAAAGCAATTGTGAGACCTGTTTTTTACCGCTACATCCTGTAATTCTCAGGCAGGGAAGAGGCAACACTAGCTTCTTCATTCACCGATGATCTTTATCAAAACGCGCTTGTCCCTCTTACCGTCGAATTCTCCGTAAAATATCTGCTCCCACGGGCCAAAGTCGAGCTTTCCGTTCGTTATGGCGCATACACACTCCCGTCCCATGACAGTACGCTTCAAGTGTGCGTCGGCATTGTCTTCAAATCCATTGTGTTCATATTGATCATATGGCTTTTCCGGTGCCAGCTTCTCAAGAAAGCGTTCAAAGTCCCTGTGCAAACCTGATTCGTCGTCGTTGATAAATACACTGGCTGTAATGTGCATTGCATTTACAAGCAGTAAGCCTTCCTTTATCCCGCTCTCCTTAAGGGCCTGCTCGACCTGTGGAGTTATATTGATAAAGGCCCTTCTTGTCGGCGTGTGGATCTTCAGTTCCTTTCTATATGACTTCATATGTTTGGACTCCTTTTCCATTTTTATAATAAACCCAGTAAATTATACCATGCCCTTCCTGCATATCAAATAGCATTTTAGGATCGGATAAGATACACCGTTTCTGTCATAAAGATTATCAAATCCGATGGAACGAGCGATATTTGTAGATGATGGAGCAAAAACAAAACAAGATTTTTGCAAAATTTATTCAGTTTCATGTTTTATAATTGTAGACAAATGGTTACAATTTTGTTACAATGTGTAACGCTTTTTAAAAGCTGGATATTTGTATGCATTTTTAGGGGTTAGCCGGCTTTCAAAGCCAAAATAAAAAACCAGACGTATCAATGATATGGAGGAGTTTAATGTCAATAATAGCATTTATACTCACGTCTTGGCTGCTCTCAGTCGTGTATACGCCTAAAGTCGTCAATGTAGCTGCTGAAACATTGCTTTATAAAAACGATAATAATCAAATTGCATATAGTGAGACACTTAGCGCTGACGGCAGCGCTTCAAGCGAAGACCTTTTGTCAGGCGTCATCGTATTTAATTACAGCAAAGAGACGGATTATTGGAAGCTGATAAAACAGGCGGTCAATGACGGAAGCCCATACGCACTGAAAATGGCCGAGATATATGAAGCACAGCGCAATCTGAAAATCGACATGGAAGGTATTCCGCTCCCCAAGACCGAAATTTTCGGGAAGTCAAAGTCACTTGAAGAGATAAGGAGAGCCGTCGACTTATACGACAGAAAACCGCCATATAATCTTACCTTACAGGAAAGGCAGCTCGTTGAACGATGTGTCATGGCAGAAGCGGGCAATGAGTCTTACAAAGGCCAGATGGCAGTCGCACAGGCGATCCTGGACGGGACACTTCGAACAGGCCTTGATGTGGCGTCTTCCATCAAACGATACAGAATAGTCAGCAGATCGGACATCCCCGTCTCGGAAAGCGTCAAAAAAGCTGTTTCAGCCGTATTCGATTACGGCGAGAGGGTGACCCCCGAAAAAATGGATGTTTGGTACGCTCCCAAGCGGGTCTACTCTGCCTGGCATGAATCCCAGAACTATGTAACCACTATAGGCAACCACAAGTTCTTCTGGATGAATGAATAGCCTGAAAATTAGCAAAATCATTTCCTTTTAACCAATTTTAGCTTTCATCATTATTACTATCATACTATTAATTATTTAGATTTACAGACTGATCGATAAGTTTAGCCCCATACAAATTATCCATTGAAAAATGCGCTCCCGACGGCAGCGCATTTTTCTTTATATGAACCTGAGATTTTCCTGCTTAACAACTCCCGCAAAAATCCATAGAACGTCATGCAGTATATGTTTTATACAATTTGGTCATTATAACTCTTGTTTCTAATTTGCGCATAATTTTCCTTGCCATGCTAAAAATAAGAACAATGGAAACAACAGTAGAAGCAGGTTGTACGATATGTTTGGATACCTTACAAGGAAAATAAACTACTACTTTTTGAAAGCGGCAAATGACAAGGCGAATTTCCGCACTAATACCGGTTCAGCCACACCGGTTTCTATTATTGCCGAGCCGATAGATAAAGACCTGTCGAAAAACATCGAGAATGTCAAAAACGTGATGAGCAACAGCTGTGACCTGGCCGTCCACGAATTCTGTTTCGGGTATAACAGAAAGCATACCGGTGCACTGATTTACATTTCCAGTTTGACGGACAGAGGGGAAATACACAAGCATGTACTGAATCCGCTCATGTACGATTCTCTGATGCTTAAAAATAATGAAACTGAAAACATGTTTGACATTGAGGACATCGGGAGAAGCCTGCTTTCAATCACAGAATACAGCGTGATCATCCAGCTGAAAGAATTGATAGAGAAACTTCTGAGCGGTTCATCGATCCTCCTGGTACACGGTTCAACAAAAGCCCTTGCGATCAATACGATCAAGGTGGAGACAAGGGGAGTGCAAGAACCGGATACCGAATCGGTCGTACGGGGACCGAGAGAGGGATTCAATGAAAACATAAAGACGAATATATCCCTGATAAGACGGAAGCTAAAGGATCCGGCGCTATGTATCGAGGAAATGACAATAGGGGAATTGTCCAACACAAAGGTGGCGATCGTCTACCTGAAAACACTGGCAAACCCAAAAATAGTCGATGAAGTCAGGAAAAGACTCAGCAGGATAAAAATAGATGCAATACTTGAATCGGGATATATTGAAGAATTTATAGAGGACGCGCCATATTCGATTTTCTCTACCGTATCAAACAGTGAAAAGCCCGACAAGGTTGCATCTAAACTGTTGGAGGGCCGTGTCGCAATCCTGGTTGACGGGACACCGTTCGTCCTTATGGTTCCCATGATCTTTGCGGAGAGCTTCCAAAGCAGCGAAGACTATTACTCAAGGCCGTTTCTTTCCAGCATCCTCCGCATTTTGAGAATCATCGCTTTCTTTCTGAGCATTTTGGGACCTGCATTATATGTAGCTTTGACAGTTTTCCATCAGGAGCTCATACCTACACAATTGCTGATTTCAGTAGCCGCCGGGCACGAGAAAGTACCGTTTCCTGCGATTTTGGAAGCACTTCTTATGCTCATCGTATTTGACATCTTGCGGGAAGCCGGAGTCCGCCTGCCATCGGCGATTGGACAGACCATAAGCATCGTAGGAGCGCTTGTGCTTGGGCAGGCTGCCGTTGAAGCTGGCCTGATAAGCCCCATCATGGTCATCGTGGTTGCTACTACGGCAATATCAAGCTTTGCCGTCACTCCGCAAACGGATTCAAGTACCGTATTGAGGTATTTTTACCTGTTTCTGGCGGGAATCGCAGGCGGTTTCGGAGTGATGATGGGGATGCTTATCACGCTGATGCATCTTGCCTCACTAAGATCTTTCGGAGTCCCGTATCTGTGGCCTGTTGCGCCTCTCAATTTTTCGGCATTGAAAGACGTATTCATCAGAGCCCCAATCTGGAAAATGGATAAACGCCCCTCAGCTCTAAAATGGGACGTTGACTTACAGCGTCAGTCGCGAAATCTAAGGCCTTCTCCCGAAAAACAAGAGCAATGATCCTGAGAAAACAGGGAGGAGTTTAGATATGAAAAATACTGCTGTCAAAATCGCAACGATTTTGCTCATGATCACTCTCCTGTTCGGATGCCTGGACGGGAGAGAATTGAGCGAGTTGGAAATCGTCATCGGGATCGGCATCGACAGTGCGGATGATCCCGATTCTATAAAACTTACCGCCCAAGTTGTAAACGTTAGCCAACTCGGTTTGAGCGGAAGCGGCGGTGATCCGGATTCGAAACCCTACTGGAATGCGGCAACTACCGGAACGACTATTTTTGAAGCAATAAGGCAGATAACTCATAAAACCGGAAACAGGCTCTTCGTCCCCCATTGCGAGGTTGTCATTTACTCAAAGGATGTTGCAAAGCAGGGATTATACAAGCACCTTGACTTTTTTTTGCGTGCGATAGAGATGAGATTGACATCATTCATATTGATTGCGGAGGGAAAAGCCGGAGAAGTTCTGGATGCAAAACCGCAGACAGAGGAACTTCCCGCAGTCAACATATACAACCTGGTCAAATCATATGGATTTACTTCTCACCTGTATGACGTGACTCTGAAAGAGTTTTCATCCCGCCTCATAAGCGAGGCCACGGCACCCGTAGCGCCGTTAATCAAAGTAGTCCAGGAAGGAGAAAACAAGGATGTCCAGGTCATGGGTCTTGCTGTTTTCAAGGAAGACAAAATGATCGATGAGCTGAACATGGATGAGACTAGGGGACTTTTATGGGTCATCAATGAAGTCAAAAGCGGCGTACTGATCGTTCCGACACCTGAAGAATCAGGAGTAGCGGTCTTTGAGATAGAGACTGCCAAGGGTAAAGTCAAACCTGAAATAACCGATGACGGAAAGATCATAATGCATATCGATATTAAGCTGCAAGCAAACCTGTCCGAACAAACAACTGCTGAAAAACTGGCCAGGCCAGAGATCTTTGAAAAACTGCAGGACAACATGTCGGAAGTGGTCGTTCAAGAGATAATGTCCGCTTACGAAAAATCGTCAAAGACCGGTTCCGATATCTTCGGCTTCGGTGATATGATCCATAAAAAATATAACAAAAAATGGCATGAGCAGCTGGAAGAAGATTGGGAAGAGATTTATAAGACGATAGAGTTTGATATAAAAGTTGATTCCAAGATCACAAAAACGAATCTGCTGAAGAATCCCGTGACACAAAAATTGGGAGGATGAATGAAAGAATGAATGTAGAACGAGGGAAAATTAATGTCACTCAGCTTTTTTTCTGTGTCACAGGGTTTGTTGAAGGATCAGTATTATTGGTGAATTTTGCGGTAGACATGACCAAATCCCAGACCTGGATGGCTGTATTGGCAAGCATTGCTGTTGCCATACCGGTCATTTACTCGTATGTTGCGCTCGCCACCAGATTTCCGGGATTGAATGTCATTCAGATAAATGATATTGTTTATGGACCAATATTGGGAAAATTAATCTCCCTATATTACATTTTCTTCTTTGCTCTGACATTCTCCTTCAACAACAGGGACATAGGGGAACTCTATAAGATTTTCATCATGCCTGATGCTCCCATGATATTTTTCCTGGCAGCATTTGCGGTCACTTGCGCATATGCCGTGCATAAAGGCCTTGAGCCGCTGGCAAGGGTAAGCCACATAATAGTTGCAATTTCCTTTACGGTCATGCTGTTGATCTTTCTCCTCCTTATAGACATCATGGATTTTTCAAATTTTCTGCCCCTTTTCGACGTACCACTGATAAGTTTCATTCACAGCGTCCATGTCATCACGGCGATCCCGTTTTGCGAATCGATAGCATTCCTGATGATTTTCGGATCACTCGACAAGACCGAAAAAGCTGCAAAATATGTTATATGGGGGTTAATCAGCGGAGGATTCATACTGCTGAATGTTGCCGTCAGGAATACAGCCGTTCTGGGTAATACCGTGACGATATGGACCTCTACTTCTTTTGAATCGACCCGCCTTATCGATATCGGTACGGTGCTGACAAGAATGGACCTTTGGATCGGTGTTATCCAGACGATACTGATCTTTTTCAAAGCGAGCCTTTTGCTTTATGCCCTTGCTACATCCGTCGCCCAGATCCTTGGATTGAAATCATATCTGCCGATACTTCTGCCTTTGACAGCAATTGAGGTCATTTTGTCGGCAACCGTATATCAATCGCCGGTTGATCACGCAATGACCACGCAAAATGCAGGTATCTTTTACAGCACACCGTTATTATACTTTACACCGGCGATCACTTTGCTGATAGCGGTAATACGAAAGCTGCCAAAAAGCAAACGGAGGAAACGATCATGATATACGTACTCACGATATACACCCTGGTCGCGATAATCAATTTGCCGCCGCTCATCAAGAACGGTCAAAAAAGGGAACTTTTTGCGTTTATAGCTTTCTTCATCGTGGCATTTGTATTGAGCTTGCTTTATGCTATGGATATAGAGATACCAAGCCCGATGGAAGGACTAAAATATCTCATTGAAGATTTTATGGGGTTAAAATATCCCGAACCAAAGTGAGCTGATAAAACGAAATCAAACATTTACATTTTGACAATGTAATTCGCATTCCGAAATAATTGTGCTTGACTTGCTGCGAAATTGTTATTATAATAAAAAGGCTGCTATGGAGAGGTATCGAAGTGGTCATAACGGGGCTGACTCGAAATCAGTTTGTGCGAAAGCACACGCGGGTTCGAATCCCGCCCTCTCCGCCAATATCAGGCTAAAAAGTCCTCATTTCGAGGACTTTTTAGCATTTTAAGCGACAAATTCGATTTTACTGTATCTGAATTTTGAGTAATCAATGCTCCCGGAAGCTCCGTTGCCTCCGGGAGTTTATTGATACCTGCTTTAACATGAGGAACTCAAGGCCTGCATCGGCAGTATCATCTGTATGTTCATATCCCTGATAAAATATTCTGATTTCTTTCACATGGTGCTGTTTCACTTTTTACTTTACACAACGAAGTCAAAGGGAAAGTCCCTGCAATGTGTTGACAATGTAAACACATCGGTATATACTGTGTTTACATTGTAAACAATCTGGAGTGAGCATCGAATGAGCGAGCAGAGCATAAGCCTTACCAAAACCGAATGGAACCTCATGGAATGCCTGTGGGAAGCGTCGCCTCGTACCGGCAGAGAGGCAACGGACTATATGCGTAAACATGTGGGCTGGACCCGGAGCACGACGTTAACTATGCTTCGCCGCATGTCCGAAAAGGGTCTTATCAGCTGTGAAGAAAAAGAAGGAGTTAAGGTTTACACACCGCTCATCAAGCGTGAAGACGCTGTTATCAGGGAAACGGACGACTTCCTGAAGCGCGTATACAAGGGCAGCATCAGCCTCATGATGAGCGCCATCACGAAGAGACAGGAACTCACAAAAGAAGAAATCGATGAACTATACGCCATTCTGCGTGAAGCTGAAGGCAGGGATGGGGAGAAATGACGGAGCTCATAATCACTTCCTCCGTTCTTATCCTTGTGGTGGTCCTGATGCGGCATTTTTTAAAGGGTAAGATCAGCCTGCGCTTGCAGTACGCCCTATGGGCAATGGTGCTGATACGTTTGATGATACCCTTTACCCTTTTTGAAAGCCCCATTAGTGTTATGAATGCAGTCGAACTGTCTTCAGCCTACAAGAAGGCCGAACAGACTCTTTCAGAAACCCGGGTATACTCTGACGTGATACGTAACAGTGAACTGACGCCTGATGAGGCTCGTGAAGCCGGAAAAGGGACGCTGCATGAGATTTATAAGGTTAGCACGCGACGTGTAAGCATTTTACAGAGGAAAACTTTTCTCGACCAGATTACATATCTGTATATTGCATAAATCAAAAACTCTTGGGAGGTTACATCTTCCAAGAGTTTTTTTGATTTCGTGATCTGATCAGTTGCGTTTTGATTTACCAGCCTTCGGGGTAATGATCAAAAGCACCGATGCTGTTTGCATCAATGAAATTTATTTCAGTATACGGATCGTATGTTATGCTGTCGTTACCGCTAAATAATGTATACCTCTGAATTTCCTTTTCCCGTTCGAACTGAATGACAACATCATTTCCATCCTGTTTAACCGATAGTACGGAGGACTCGGCAGCATCATCATTCTTTATTACGTAATCCTCAGGAATGAACGTGTTGTACAGCCTTACAGATTTTGTACTGCCTGTTAAGTCAACACTGATCCCCGGCGGGCTGGGAGAATCACTGATCCAGGGCATGTGCGGGTGTTCCTGAAACTCAAACCTTATCCCGTACCAGCCATAAGTAATGATGGATAAGGTTGTGCATTGATAGCCCGGACCACTATCAAACACTTTTTCCGATGGCATGTAATATCCCTTTTCGATAAAATCGGCATACCTGCTTTCGCCATCATCTATGATCGTTGCATTATAAATTTTCGGAAATCCTTTTGACCCATGAGCGATAAAAACCGTGTCGAAATTATCGGAACGAATCCATACACTGTATTTACTTATATGAACATCAGATACATTCACATATGTTTTAGTAATAGGTATACGTTCTCCGCTTATCCTATCAAACCATGCAAATCTAAGAGTATCTGACGACTCTTTATACTTATATGCTACTACTGCAAGATCTCCTGCATCATATATTTCACTAACGATTCTGCCATTTTTCAGATAAAATGATTTGATTTCATCATCGGTATATCGTTCACCGGTAGTTGGTTTCTCAAGTTGCCATGCCTTGAGGGCATTGGTTGAAAGTTCTTGTAAAGTATCATCAGGTTTTTGAGCAGCATTTCTGTCCGAAACTGCATTTTCCGGAGAGAAAGACAGCGGTTCAACCGTATCATCCCCGCAGGCTGTTAATAATGCTAATATCATAAGCAGAAGCAAAGGCATAATCGTGATTTTCATATCCTTACTTCCTTGCTCTACACATCCTCTTGCTTTTTTACGACCCAATACTCGCTGCCGTTTGGCTTCCTGCCCATAAATCCATACTCTATCAGCATCCTGCGGAGCAGGAAATAATCTCCGAAGGTGTGCCATTTATTTATTATTGAGTTCACTTCCTTCTCGGAATAGATGCGATCCTCTTCGAATTTACCGGCAAGGTACTCTACCACAAGGATCTTTTTCTTTGCAGCAGCAGGGTACTGTTTTATCCTTCCTTCGTCATCCAGAAACACTGCGATATCGGGTGAAATATTGCTCATAAGAACCTCCATATTGTTTATAAGATTTATTATAGTCCTAATCATAAAGAATGTCCATATGTGAGGCACAGGTGTTTATATTTTTATACAGAATCAACTATTGAAATTATCCCCGTTCTACACTATAATTAAAGGCACTTGCAAGATTATGATTTGCAACTTGCAATATAAGTGTTTACGTAATTCAGCCAACCCTTAAAAACAGGCCATATATCATCACTCATCTTCAGTTAGGGGAGAAGGATTATGCCAAAGCCACTTTCAAATCTTGTATCCACGGTCAAAGCCTCTACAACCATAGCAATAGACTCGATGTATAAAAAGATGAAATCGGAGGGCATCGATGTAATCGGTTTCGGAGCAGGGGAACCGGATTTCAATACACCGGATAATATCAAACTGGCCGGAATCAGGGCGATAGAAGATAACTTCACACGCTATACTCCGTCAAGCGGTATTGAATCGCTGCGGAAGGCCGTTTGCGACAGGTTAAAAGAGGATTGTGGCCTGGATTACACTCCTTCTCAGATCGTAATATCGAACGGAGCTAAGCAGAGCCTTTATCTGGCATTGAAGGCAATAACCAATCCCGGAGACGAGATCATCCTGCCCGCTCCATACTGGGTAAGCTATCTTGAGATGATAAGGATGACTGGTGGAAATCCGGTAATCGTTGAGACAAGTCAGGATACGGGATGGAAAATGACGGCGGAGATGCTGAAAGCTGCAATCACACCTAAGACCAAGGCTCTTATCCTGAACAGTCCGTCAAACCCCTCAGGAGTGGTTTATAACGAAGA
>JAAYMG010000338.1 GCA_012521525.1 Clostridiales bacterium
CAAGAGGAGAGTTAACATGCAGTGGTTCAAAATTCCCCCGAAGATATATTTTGAGAAAGGATCGATCCAGTATCTTGAGCAGATGCCGAACATCACACGCGCGTTCATAGTGACCGACCCGACGATGGTCAAGCTCGGTTATGTAGACAAGGCACTCTATTATCTGCGCAAAAGGAAGGTTTATTGCCACAGCGAGATATACTCGGAAGTCGAGCCGGATCCGTCCGTTGAAACGATAATGCGCGGAGTCCAGATGATGAACCAGTTCCAGCCCGATGTCATCATTGCCCTTGGCGGAGGAAGCGCCATAGACGCTGCGAAGGGAATGTGGCTGTTCTATGAGAACCCCGAAACGTCGTTTGACGGCCTGCGCCTGAGGTTCATGGATATCCGCAAGCGCGCGTTCCAGTTCCCCAACCTGGGCAGGAAGGCGCAGTTTGTAGCCATTCCTACGACTTCAGGAAGCGGCAGTGAAGTGACATCTTTCTCGGTCATTACCGATAAGGAACACGGCAATATCAAGTATCCGCTGGCGGACTACGAGCTTACTCCTGACGTGGCGATCATCGATCCGCAGTTTGTGAGGACGATGCCGAAATCGATCACGGCCGACACCGGCTTAGACGTACTGACACACGCAATCGAGGCATATGTATCCGTCCTTGCTTCCGACTACACCAATGCACTTGCAATGAAAGCAATAGAACTCATTTTCAAGTACCTGCCAAGAAGCTACGACGATCCTGCAGATGAAGTGGCAAGGGAAAAAGTCCACAACGCCTCAACTATTGCGGGCATGGCATTTACGAACGCATTCCTGGGCATCAACCATTCATTGGCACACAAGCTGGGCGGTGAGTTCCACATCCCGCACGGAAGGGCGAACGCAGTCCTGCTGCCGCATGTTATCAGGTACAATTCGCAGATACCCACTAAGTTCACGATATTCCCCAAATATGGCAAGTTCGTAGCCGATTACCGCTATGCCCAGATTTCACGTCAGCTGAACCTGGGAGGAACGACGCAGGAAGAACAGGTAGAAGCTTTGATAACCGCCGTGAAGGACCTGATGAAGCACCTCAACATGCCTATGTCGATCCGTGAATGCGGTGTTGACGAGCAGACATTTCTGGCGAAAGTTCCGGAGCTGGCGCAGCGGGCATTTGAAGACCAGTGCACGCAATCGAACCCGAGATACCCGCTGATCAGTGAGCTTGAGGAGATTTACAAGAAAGCTTACTATGGTGATTGATTGGCTAAGGTTCCGGATGTATTAGATTAAGCGAATGTGTAAACGCTCGTATGCTTAACGCTGTGAAATGTAAGTATACTAGTAAATGTTAATTTACAGGCTTATAAAACTATAAAAAAGCAGGTGAAGAGTCGGGCTTTATGTCTGTCTCTTCACCTATTTATATGGAAACTGGGAATATATTTTGAACAGGAAATCTTCCTCGGTGTTCTAGCCAGTTTCTGCAATTCAGAGGAGATAGGAACCTGTCGGAGGCTTACTCTCACCTTGAGCGAGGCAAATATTCTGCCAAAATATGCTGTCAATATAGAATTCCTAAATAGACTTTCTGGTTTTACTTCAAAAAAATACATTCAAAATATACTACATATATGTTCGCCGGAAAAATATGCAATAAATATATACTATACCGCATTAAAAAGCCGCAAAATGACAAAATATCGCAATATTTCTGTCCGATGGTAGACGTGCCCCCGACTTCACGCTATAATGAGAGTCGGAGGCTGATATTATGCCAAGAGGTCCGAACCAAAAATCAAAACTGCTTTACCTCATGAAGATCCTGCAGGATCAGACTGACGAGAACCATGCGCTGACCGTTGCCGATATCGTCAGGGAGCTTGCCGCGTATGGCATAGTCGTTGAAAGAAAGACGATATATGACGATTTGGAAGAACTTAAGCTCTTCGGACTGGACATCGAAACGACCAAGGTAGGGCACGCGTACGGGTATTATATCGCCAGCCGTACCTTCGAACTGCCAGAACTGAAACTTCTTGTCGATGCAGTCCAGTCGTCGAAATTCATAACTCACAGGAAATCGGCCGAACTTATAAAAAAGGTCGAGAGCCTTGCCAGCGTTCATGAGGGTCAGCTGCTGCAGCGCCAGGTCTATGTTACCAACCGCATAAAGACCATGAATGAAAGCATATATTACAACATTGACGCCATCCACGAGGCAATATCGGTGGGTAAAAAAGTGAAATTCCAGTACTCCGAATGGGTCGTTGCATTTAATGAAGGTGAGCGGTTCCGAAAGCAGTTCAGGAAGGACGGCCAAAAGTACCTGATCAGCCCATGGGCCCTTATATGGGACGATGAATATTATTATATGGTTGGATTTGACGCGGAAGCAGGCATGATCAAGCATTATCGGGTAGACAGGATGTCCAGGATCGAGGTGGCTGACAGCCCGAGGGAAGGTCAGGAACATTTCGAAAAAATAGATCTTGCAGTATATACTCGCGGAGTATTTGGTATGTTCGGCGGAGAAGAAGTAAATGTCCGCATTCGGTTTGCAAATCATCTTATCGGTGTTGTGATAGACCGCTTTGGTGAGGACGTTTTCATAACACGCGCTGACGACGAAAACTTCATCGTAAATGTGAATGTCGCTATAAGTCCCCACTTCATGAGCTGGGTGTTTGGATTTGGGGAAGACGCCACAATATTATCACCGCAGGCTGTCGTTGATCAGTTTTGCGAACATATGAACAAGGTTATGAAGCGATATATGCAATAATTACCAAAATTAAAAATTTTTGTTAGATATGACTTA
>JAAYMG010000339.1 GCA_012521525.1 Clostridiales bacterium
CCAAAAGTAGATAAATGACCGTGCCTTGTTATACTTCCGTGACGCCTTGGATACACCATATTTCATCGCATATTTAATTAGGGATTGCCTGTACTTCATGTCCTGTGTTATTCTATTCATGCAGGAATAGGCACATCCTTTCGGTAAGATTTAGTGTGGTAACTTAATTCTACCTTATGTGCCCTGTTCCTGCTATTATTTTTTCCCCCTTACTGTCCAACATGTATTGTAACCCTACACAATAATTTAGCCAAAATTTTAAATAACACTTGAAAACTATCCATTACTGTGGTAAACTACCCGAGTGACTATGGCAGTCCTCTGCCGCCCAATGATTTCATGCGGCATGAATGCCTGTAAAGAAGGGAGGATGTTGATATGGACCTTATCCAGGCTGTTGCTCAGCCATATATGAAAAAAGAGATTCCGTCCTTCCGCATCGGAGATACCGTGCGTGTCAGCGTAAAGGTCAAGGAAGGCAACAGGGAAAGAATCCAGGCTTTTGAAGGCACCGTCATCGCCAGAAAACATGGCGGCATTCAGGAGACCTTTACAGTTCGCCGTATTTCGTACGGCATAGGAGTCGAGAAAGTCTTTCCTTTACACTCCCCGACAATTGTCGATATCACTGTCGTAAGACGTGGTAAAGTAAGAAGAGCAAAGCTTTACTACCTGAGAGACAGAGTCGGAAAACAAGCAAAAGTCAAAGAAAAGATCTAACAGGAAAAAGGGGGGAACATTCCTCCCTTTTTGCGTTATTGAGCTGTCGGAATTTTTGACATTGTATGGTATTGCGCAGACAAATGTTGTATAATAAATGATACGTATAATGATTCGCTCAAGCCTTACAATGTACAGTGGAAGGAATCAATCTGCATGGACGAAAAGAACAATCAACTGCAGCCCGACCGGTCAGACCGTTCCAAACAGCAAGATCACGGCGCTGAAGCGCCTGTGGATGCATATGACGAGAATTCAGGTCTTGCGGAATTTCCTGATGAAATTTCGGATCTTCATGACATGTCAGCCGGCTCCGGCTTAACGGACAGCCCCGCAGTTTCGCATTTTGACGAGACGGAATCCGGGGACATGGAGGAAAGCCCGGACCTGCCGGGAGGTTTATCGACAGGAGAATACGGTTTTGCCGGCGAGCTTTACGAATGGGCGCAGGCACTGGTGTACTCTGTTGTTTTTGTTGTCGTACTGTTTACATTCTTCGTCAGGATCATCGGCGTTGACGGCACCTCTATGGAACCCACGCTGCACGACAGCGATAAAATCGTAGTTACAAACATCCTTTACACGCCTAAGCAGGGCGATATAGTCGTGCTCAGGAAAAAAAGCTTTGTGGAAAAACCCATCGTAAAAAGGGTAATAGCAACAGAAGGGCAAACCGTTGACATAGATTTTGTGACACATAAAGTGTGGGTAGACGGAGAGCTGCTTGAAGAGCCGTATATCAAAGCACCAACCTCGAGGGAAGGAGACATGACGTTTCCGGTAACGGTACCTGAAGGATGTATTTTCGTCCTGGGAGACAACCGCAACAACAGCGCGGACAGCAGGTTATCCAGGCTTGGAGTCGTGGACAACCGCTATGTACTTGGTCGCGTTATTTTCCGTGTCTATCCGTTCGGTAAGGCCGGAAAAGTTGAGTAGCCGGTATACGGCAGCAAATCGCTATAATACTGAAAGGATTGCATGACGTGAATATTCAGTGGTATCCCGGACACATGGCAAAAACAAAAAGGATGATAGCCGAGAATCTGAGGCTCGTCGATGTCGTCTGCGAGGTCATCGATTCACGGATACCCGTTTCAAGCCGCAACCCGGATATCAACTCGCTGACGGGCGGGAAGCCGCGTGTGATCATACTCAACCGGAGTGACCAGGCAGACCCTGCCGAGACTGCGCTTTGGTCCAAAAAGCTGTCCGGAGAAGCAAGATGCGTGATCGAAACCGACAGCAAAACCGGCAGGGGAGTCAACAGGTTTGCCGACGCGGTCCGTAAGGCGGCGGAAGACAAGCTCAGAAGAGCGGCCGAAAAAAACACGAATGCTATTATCCGTGCCATGATTTTGGGAGTTCCCAATGTGGGCAAGTCGTCACTCATCAACAGGATAGTTGGCGGCAGGAGAGCTAAGACGGAGGACAGGCCGGGAGTTACAAGGGGCAAGCAGTGGTTTACGGTAGAGCGGAATCTGGAACTTCTTGATACACCGGGTATCCTGTGGCCGAAATTTGAAGACCCTGTCACGGGTATGATGCTCGCATTCACGGGTGCTATCCGCGACGAAATAATAGATACCGAGGAGCTTGCGGCTAAACTCATGGAACTTCTGGCAGAAAGATATCCGAAGGCGATCGAAGCCCGGTATAAGGTCAGGCCGGAGGGAAGCGGATACGACATCCTCACCGCCGCAGCGATAAAAAGAGGCTGCATCGTATCGGGAGGAGAGCCGGACATTACCCGGATATCCACCATAGTCCTGGACGAGTACCGAAGCGGGAAGCTGGGCCGGTTTACGTTGGAAAAATGCACGTTAGACGGCAGTGACGATATAACAGGATGATCGACATATTTGACCAGGGATTTGTTGGGATATATGGACTTATACGATTATGAACAGCGACTTAAGGAGAATTTCGGCTACAATGTGATATGCGGGACCGACGAAGCCGGAAGGGGGCCCCTTGCCGGATCGGTATATGCTGCCGCTGTCGTGCTGAACGGATCGACCATCGACGGGCTTGACGATTCCAAGAAGTTGTCTGAAGC
>JAAYMG010000340.1 GCA_012521525.1 Clostridiales bacterium
CGCTGAATAGTCTTCTCAGCGGAGCTTACTTTTGCCTTCACAAGCTGCCTTTACCATTTTCAATTCTCCAGGATCTACACAATGCTTTATTTTTCTATTCTCTATAGCCGCAATGCATTCATAAAGATCCATCCAAAGAACACTGTCAATTTCTTCTTTTTGAAGTATCAGTTTGTCTTCATCAATATCCCGCCACAAAATGAACACCCGCGAATACTGCCTGTCTCGAAAAGGTTTGCCATTAAAACATTCATTCCAGATTATTGTCCTGTCTCCGCAGAAAATAAGTTCATCTTCAGAAGCTGAGATGCCGAGTTCCTCTTGCACTTCTCGTATAGTTGACTCGATAAATCCCATTCCTGCGGGAAGGTGACCGGCACTTGAGACATCATAGCAGCCCGGGAAAGATTCTTTGGCCTCGCTTCTTTTCTGCAGCAGGACCTGAAACTTCTCCTGTTTCTTCCTGAGGAGCCATACATGAGATGTCCTGTGCATGATGCCTTCCTCATGCGCTTTTTCCCGTTCGACTGTTTCTCCTGTCGGATCGCCTCGTTCATCAACGACATCCAGGATCTCCATTTTGATTCTCCTGATCATGAATTATATATTGTAAGCGAACATGTACTCGTGTTATTTGCAGTGTTTCTTTCTCTCTATAAACTATCTAGCAATTTCAACTCGTTCAAACTCTGTTCCGCGGGACCTTTTGAACGGCTGTAAAAAATAAGGTCTTATGGACTATTTCATCCGGGTTTAACGAACTCCTCCTGAGTCAGGTCCTTCTCTTTTCTGAATTCTTTAAGAAAAGAACCTATATTGATCTGATCCATATCGCAGACCTACTTCCTATTCATAATAAAGCCTGCTCACTGATTTTATACGACATAAAGCGATAAATGCCGTATTTTGATGCCCGATAAACTTGTCTATTTATGCCGGGAAACATTGGTTTATGCTTATTATATAACCAGTTCGTTGGCAAATCTACAAATATATTACCGTATTGTCCTGATTTGTAACACCAAAATACAAGTTGATTCCAAGTTACATATTATGGTATATCCTAACTCTCACCAATGGGGACACATGTCTATTTCAGGGTACTCACTATGACTTCGATGCCATCGTATCAGTAAGTCCTAGTTAAGAAAAAACAATCCGTAGACCTTCAGGAACATCGATGATGGATTTGCACATATTCTCGCAGCACTTTCCTCATACGTATTAACATTATCGAACAAATTTAACTTACCCGTTCGATAAGCATTGCGTTCAGTCGAAGATTGTCGTATAATAGTGAACGTTATCGTTCTGAATCAGGGTCAAAAAAAGAACTTTTCTTACAGTTATATCCTGATTTGGATCAAACCAATAAAATGATATGTAACCGTAAACCGAAAGGAATGAAAAAAACAAATGTCTCACACCTGGATCGTCACTGTACTTTGTGTCATTGCGGCAACCATTGCATATGTGGGCTGGAATTTCATCCGGATCCGCAAAATGCCGGAAGGAACGGCTGAGATGGTCGAAATGGCTGCAATCATTCGCTCCGGCGCGAATGCATTCATGAAAACCGAATACAAGACCATTGTTATTGTTGTCGCTTTGATTGCGCTGGGTTTATCACTTTTTGTAGAAAAAACCAGCGGTATCACTTTCATTATTGGTGCTGCTATGAGCAGCTGTGCGTGTGTACTTGGTATGAAAAGTGCTACATACGCTAACGTAAGAACAGCAAATAAGGCACGTGAAAGCATGTCCATAGGTGAAACCGTTAAGGTAGCACTGTGCGGAGGCAGCATCTCCGGCTTGAGCGTACAGGCTTTTGGAATGCTCGGTCTGGTTGCGGTCCAGCTGGTTTGGAGCGGAGTCAATCACCAAACTGACGGCAGCGGCCTGCTGGTCAAACTCGGAGGGATCAACGCATCTGTGATGCGCGTCTCGACATACTCCCTCGGATGTTCTATGGTTGCTATGTTCAACCGTGTCGCAGGAGGTAACTATACAAAAGCCGCTGATATTTCAGCTGATATTCTGGGTAAAATCCGAAATAATCTTCCTGAGGATGACAGCAGGATTCCGAATGTCATTGCCGACTTCATCGGTGATAATGTAAATGATATAGCCGGTAACTGCTCGGATCTTCTTGAAAGTTTTGTCGCCACGATGTCCGCCACCATTATGATCGCTGTAATTCTGTTCCAGAAATTCGGCATCGAGCAAATGTTCAATCCTACTGTTATCTTCCCGATCGTCCTTGCGGGATCAGGCTTGTTGAGCTGCCTTGTCGGCATGTTATTTGCGAATGTGAAAAAGATGGGAAGCGATCCGTCTCACGAATTGAATCTTGCCACCTGGATCTCTGCGGGATTGACTATGATCCTCGGTCTTGTAGCCTCCTGGCTCATCTTCGGTAAAATAGATGCAGCCATTCTCGAAACATACGGTTGGAGAGCAAGCTGGCTGAGCCCGTGGATCTGTGCAGCGCTCGGTCTTGCCAGTGGCGTGGCGATCGGATCTATAACCGAATATTATACATCCAGTGACTATAAACCTACCAGGAAACTTGCTGAAATGGCGCCCGAAGGCGATGCGTTCGTTATTACCAAAGGTGATGCGATCGGAAGCCGCAGCTGCCTGCCTCCGATTGTCCTGATCGGTATCGCGCTTTTCTTAAGCGGTAGAATAGGTGGTACATATGGTATCGCCGTCGCTTCTCTCGGCATGCTCGCTTTCGTTGGTACAACTGTTTCCATCGATGCGTTCGGACCGATCGCCGATAATGCCGGTGGTCTGGCCGAAAGCTGCCACCTTCCCTCAGATGTCCGTGTCATTACTGACAAACTTGATGCAGTCGGTAATACAACAGCTGCAATCGGAAAAGGATTCGCTATCGGCAGTGCCGCTTTTGCAACAGTCAGCCTGATAGTTTCATATGTCGGTAACTATACACCTGCAAACGCAGATATGATTCTGAATATTGCAAGCTTCACTGTTGTCGCAGGCGCGATAATCGGCGGCGCTCTTGTAGAATACTTCTGCGCTATTCTTACGGACAATACGATAGAATCAGCACGTGAAATGGCAGACGAAGGTGACAAGCTTCTGTCTATGCCCGGTGTCATGGAAGGCAAGGTCCGTCCGGACTATAACCGTATGATCCAAATGGCTACACAGGGTGCACTTCGCAAAATGCTGTTCCCGTCAGTATTGGCAATGCTGATTCCTGTGCTTGGCGGATTCGTTTTCGGTGTAGAATTTGTAGGGGGCTTGCTGATCGGAGCTACTATCGTCGCTATCCCGCGCGCCATATTCATGGGTAACTCCGGCGGAACGTTCGATAATGCGAAAAAGTACATCGAATCCGGAAGCCTGGAAGGGCACGGCAAAGGATCACCGGCCCATAAATCAGCGGTCACCGGCGATACAGTCGGAGATACTCGTAAGGACGTCGTCGGTGTTGCACTCGATATCTTCATCAAGACAATGTCAACAGTCGCCAATACTCTGGTCAACGTTTTCAGAAACTTTACGATCATCAGATAGCAATATAGCAGCCACCCCTTGCAATAAGCAAGGGGTGGCTTTTTTATGTCTGGCTCTTCGTCAATTGTTGGGGTAGAGCATAAG
>JAAYMG010000341.1 GCA_012521525.1 Clostridiales bacterium
CACGTGTCAGAAGAACAGGATATATAAACAGAAAGAACACTGATGAAAGCAGCGCGCTTCCTTGTCTCTTCTTCACTGCGTTCAGCGCAAGAGCCTGAACCTCCGGGTCGGTATTCAGCTCTCTTGCAGACGGGTCAAAGCTTCGATAAATATAAAAGTCTTTACGCTTCGCAATATATTCCCATGAATACTTTTTACTGAGTTCAACCTGTTCCGGATCGGGTTCACCACTGTTATCAGACAACATACCGGTTTTCCTTTGAGCAGCTTCCAGACGGTATCTTACCTGCCGGGGTTTCCTATATTCAAAGGCTGCAACGCCGGCAAAAAATCCGTCCTGCACTAAAAACAATCCTTCTTCCGCCAAATCCGACAGCCAGTTTTCCATTCCGGAAATGTCATAGGCAGGGCAAGGAGGAATGCGATATATATGATGTTCGATTTTACGTCGTTTTTTCATGCCTGTCTCTCCAGTACTGATTGAATGATTGAACATTATCGGAATCCAGGATACATTGTCTGAGGCGAACCAACTCAGTATTATATGCGTCTTTGCCTTTTTCGGTTATTACATAGGTCCTTTTTCGACCCTCTACACTTATTTCCTTGATATACTTCTCTTTCTCGAATTTACCGAGGATAGTATATAAAGTCGCCGGGCCAATCTGAACCCGCCCGTTCGTGTGCTTATCTATAAACTCAATGGCGCATGTTCCAGTCCCGATACAAGTTTCACAACCCATTGATGCATCGGTTATGATTGTACAATTTAATTTTTTATTAATTACGTAAGCAGCCATCTATCCCCGAGATCACATGTATCGATTAGAAGTTTTTCTATTGTGATATATGAAGTATCGTATAAATCACACCTTTTTCTGTTTTCACCTTTTCCGGATCATCAATGAAATAAAAAACTTGGTATTTCCATTTATCCGGATTATAAATAACCACATATTCAGCATCAATTTTCGGTATCGCGTATATAATGCTATTTTTGATGTTCTTCAGGCTTTCCTGCGGCTCTATTTCTCTTTCAGCTTCAAATATGAAATTCGCGTCCCGAATCCTTTGCGTTGTCGTATCGATTAACGGGACTCCGATATTTACGTTCTGCCATCCGAATGATTTGATTATATTGTCATAAAATCCCTCAAATAAGAATCTGTTCAATCCTTCAGGATCTTTCCAAAGATACAACGGGGAATAACTATTCTGCAGGTTATTGTTTATTCCCTTTTCTGTTATTAAGTAAAGTTTGAACTTTAGTCCATAAAATCCATCAGTTTTATAGCCGTTGTCCTTAACTCTCTTTCTTATGATATCCATATCATAGTTGCCGGGTAATGTTATCTTATATTGTGATGCAATCATTATTTAAACTCCTTCATATGCATAATGTAGTATCAGCAATGCCCTGAACGTAATATCGCATGCTTTGCGTATCCTTGATTTCCAATCTGTTTCCAGCCTAAAACCGCCGTATGCCCCCCAATCCTTTAGCTCCAGTACCGGGGCATTACAGATGCCTTCATCATCAACAGTACTTAAAATATCGTCAACAACTTCCCGCAGTGCAGGAACATGCTTTACTATACCACAGCGGGAAAACCATTCGATGTATTCCATCTGATATACCTCCGGCTTGCCGCGATAAGGAATTGACAAGGGGCTTGGCTGCAGACTGGTTACTTTAACTGTCAACCCCTGTGCCGGAAACGCTCCCAGGGGTCCTA
>JAAYMG010000342.1 GCA_012521525.1 Clostridiales bacterium
CCCCAAAATGATCGAACTTAATATATATAACGGGATACCCCACTTGCTCATACCCGTGGTGACGGACCCCAGGAAGGCGTCCGGAGCCCTGCAGTGGGCCGTTACCGAGATGATGAGGCGGTACAGGCTGTTTTCCGAAAACAATGCCCGCGACATCACGCAGTACAATGAGATCGCGACCTCAAGCGACGAGCTGCAGAAGCTTCCGAGGATCGTCATCGTTATAGACGAGCTCGCCGACCTTATGCTCGTGGCCGCGAAAGAGGTCGAAGAAGCTGTATGCCGCATCGCGCAGATGGCACGTGCCGCGGGAATGCACCTTGTGATAGCGACGCAGAGGCCCTCTGCGGACGTGATAACGGGTATAATGAAAGCCAACATCCCGTCAAGGATCGCCTTTGCGGTAGCTTCCCAGCTTGAAAGCCGCATCATACTTGACACGACCGGCGCGGAGAAGCTGGTCGGAAAAGGCGACATGCTGTATTACCCGCTGGGCGCCGGAAAACCGATGCGAGTGCAGGGCTGCTTCATTTCGTCCGACGAGGTGGAGCGGGTCGTCGAATATGTAAAAAAATCCGGAAAACCGGATTATTCCGACGAGGTATTGGAGCACATCGAGAGAAGCGTCACGGAAAACGGAAACGGGACACAGACGTCCGGCGAAGAGGCGGCCTCTGACCTTGATGACCTGTTTGTCAGCGCCGTTGAGATCATACTTGAGACAGGACAAGCCTCGGTGTCGATGCTGCAGCGAAGGCTGAAGCTTGGATATGCCCGGGCGGCGAGACTCGTCGATCAGATCGAGTCAAGGGGGATAATAGGGCCGTTCGAAGGGGCGAAACCCAGGCAGCTCCTGATAACGAAGGACCAGTGGGAGGAAATGAAGCTCCGGAACCCCGAATATCAATAAATGCAAAAATTAGCAACGCAATCAAATGCCGGCTTTCGGCGGATTTGTTGACTTAAATTTGAACTGCTGATATAGTAAATAACTAAGCGTACTTTGATTAAAGCGGACGAGATTGCATATTAGGATAAATAAGGACATAAATTTTAATGCATGCATCGTACGCAGAGTATATTTTTGGTTCGTACAAGCATGAAAAAATCGTCACAATTTGGCAGAAAGGGAATCATTTCATGAAGAGGATCATAGCCGTCATCTTACTTCTGGGAGTCGTTTTGACTGCCGCGGCAGGTTGCGGGAGCAACGAACAGATGCCCGGTAATGTTACACCGGATGCGCCGGGGATCGGTACTTTTTCCGAAGCGGATATTGCGCTGATCATAGGCGGGGAGACTTTCCGCTGCGGGGAGGACGTGACCGGGCTGCTCGAGAAGCTGGGGGACGATTACAACTATTCTGAAGCCATCAGCTGTGCGTATGACGGGCTTGATAAAGCGTTTTCCTATTCCGATTTTGATATTTACACATACCCCGACGGAGATATCGACAGGGTTTCGGAGATCACGGTCTACACCGCCGATGCAAGGACCCCTAAGGGCCTGAAGGTCGGCGACACGGTCGAAGAAATGGAGCGTCTCTACGGCAAGGATTACGCTGAGGAGGGCGTAACTCTCGTATATGAGATCCCGCCGAAGCAGGAAAACGCCGAAGGAGCGTCGCTCTATGTGGTCGTTGAAGACGGGATAATACAATCCATCTCGATCACCGCCGAAATATTGGTTGAATAAAGCTGCAAAAAATAAAAATGTATGGACCGGATCACGGCATGGACTGCTATGGTCCTGTTTGTACGAAGCGCGAAAGGGTATTTTGATGGGACAAAGGTATAGAATATTTGCTGTGATATTGATCCTGGCGGTATTGGCAGGAGTTTCGGCTGCATGCACGTCTGCCTCCGGATTGTATATAGGAAAAGACGGGACATATTACCGCAATGAAGACGGGAAAAATCATGTCGGTTTCCTTCGGACCGATGAGGGAGTCCGTTATTTTGGCGAGGACGGCCGGATGGTGGAGGAAGGCATTGTCGAAATAGACGGATCCATATATGGTTTTAAAAAGGGATTCATGGTGACCAGCTGGCTGGAAACCGAGCTGGGTACTTATTATTTTGACGGGTCCGGGAAGGCTGTAAGAGGGAAGCAGCTCATAGACGGCAGGGTATACCTGTTTGACGACGAAACATGTGTTTTGCTGGGTGAAATATCCGAACCGGATGACGAGACCCCGACCGATCAGTCACCCGAACCATCGGCTGAACCTTCAGCTGAACCGACGACCGAACCGTCGGAACCTTCGACTGAACCTACAGTAAAACCTTCACCTTCAACCGAGCCCACACCGGGCCAGTCCGGACAACCTGCGGGTGACGGGAAGACGGCTGCCATAGGCAAGCTTACGGGAAATGCCCGCCTTGACGCTGAGGTAAAGAAAGTGATAGACCAGGTATGCGATCCGGACAAGGACGCCGAGTACAATCTGGGCCAGGTTTTTGACTGGATGGTAAAGGAGCTCAAATACAAGTATGTCACCGTTGACCTGTCAAACGGATACACCGATGAGCTGGTAACGGAATTGGCCGAATATATCATACTTCACAGGCGCGGGTCCTGCGAGCACCAGGCAGCACTGATGGCTGTATTTGCAATGCGGCTCGGACATGAGGCGATAGTGGTCCCGGGAGAGTTTTTGTCCGATGACAAGACCGAATGGGTTGAACATGCCTGGGTCATAGCAGAAGTCGACGGTTCATATTACCATTTCGATCCTCTTTACGGAAGGAACCAC
>JAAYMG010000343.1 GCA_012521525.1 Clostridiales bacterium
CTTTCAGGCCAGAAACGGTGAGGTATGAACAGATCCATACGCGGGGAGTTGGGTGTAAGCAACGGGCTGACGTAACCGTAATCCAGCGCATCCTTCACTCCCTGCCAGGGTTCTACCGGGGTCGGCTGCTGCCAACGCTTGGCTTCCGCGTACTTGATGCCGTAAAAGTGGTATACTCCGTCAAGCTCAAATCCCCTTATTTTTCCCGCATTTGATTCTATGATTGGGCCGCATTGAAATTTTCTTGCCATAGTGACATCTCCTAGAATTATTTTGATTTACGGGAGTGATCCAAGGATCCCCGGCCGTCAGCGGGCATTGTAGCGATCAAGTCCGGCCTGTTTTATAGCTATGGCTTCCTCTACATCCAGGTTATAAATGTTCTGACGGAACTCTTCAAACTTGGAGAGGGGTTCGATGCCCGTGATGAACTTGACGACCATCTCGGTGATATAGGTCTGGACGTCGCCCATTATCGCAGCGAAGCGGCTGCTCTCCTCAACGGTCGGGAATATCATGGAGGGCATTGCATAGGCGTTGTCGTCGTTCTGCATCCAGATGTCGAAAGCGGCAAGTGCGTTGTCATTCAGGGTGACCAGCAGCTCGCGTTCCCAGTCGTACAGGGTCGGGATGTCAGGCGTCATGGAGTAAATATTCATGGCCTGGTAAGGAGTGAGCCCGTCCGGGTTGTTGTAAATGAGCTCATTGCCCCTCGGATGTCCGGTCTCGTCATAAGTGAAAGCTGTACCTGTACCGTAGGAGGAAAGTATCCAACCCTCATCGCTGAACAGGTAGTCATACCACTTGGCGAGTGTGACAGGATCTCCGCAAGTCGGGCTGATGGTTCCGATATTGCTCTGCCAGCGCTCCTGGCTCGTGCTGCCTATATGGCGCTTGTCACCGAGGTTCTTGACCGGGAAGGGAACAGCGACAAGCTCATACTCGGCGTCTCCGCCTTCAGCCGCCTGGACCATATATGCGTGGATGTTCTGATATGTAGTGTTGAACAAGGCTATTTTGCCGGTAAGGGTATAAGCCGTGTTGAAGTTCTTTGCGTCATAACCGGACAGAGTGTAGAAGTCGCGGTCGATAAGCCCCTCATTATACCAGTCGCGCATCAGTGTTACGTATTCAAGGAAGCTGTCTTCGATGGGAGCGAAATGTACTACATTGTTCACCTGGTACCAGTATCCGGAAGGCAGGTCGAACGCAGCCATCAGGTAGCCTTCAAGTCCTGTGTTGGTGATGGTGGTAGGACACTCAACGCCGTAATCCCTGAAAGCGACGAGCAGGTCATGATAATCGTCGAGTGTGTAGGGGGTGTTGAGACCAAGCTTATCCATTATATCCTTGCGTGCGATGGGTCCCAGCCAGTTGGGCTGCACGGTGCGCTTGATGCCGAAGAAGCCGGGCAGTGCGCCGCTGTCGGTACGTGAACCCTTTGCCAGGTCCTCCATGCTTATCTGTGCAAGATAATTCGGGCAGTACTCGTTGACGAGATCGGTTATGTCCGTGATGTAATTGTCTTCGATGGCCTTGTCAAGTCCGCCAGGGAGCATGCTGTAATACAACATGAAACTGTCCGGGAGCTGGTCGGAATTAAGAGTCAGGTTCAACGAAGTCGTCAGGTCTGCCGCGGGAGGAAGTATCCAGTCGATGTGCACGTTTGTCCTGCGCTCAAGCTCCTGCCATGCTTCCAAATCATTGAAGTCCATTACGCCGTAGTTGGCTGCCTGGTTGTAAGCCCAGATCTGGAAGGTCGCAGTGGTATCGACGATAGGAAGCTTGATAAGTGAGCCGGGCTCGTCGTCACTGCCGGACGGAGCAGTGGGAGCGGCCGTCTGATTCGTTCCCTTGGTCGGCTCCGCCGGTTCGTCTGTCGGGGTGTCGTTGGAACAGCCGCCTAGAAACAGAACCATGCATAAGAGAAGTGCAAGTGAAAGTGCCAGAATTCTTTTCATTTCCAAACCTCCAATTAGTACGATTTTTAAGTATAACGTTCAACCCTCTCTTTCTTCGATTATAATGTTGTTTTCTAATATTGTCAAGTTTTCAGAATGAAAATTGTGAAAATGCAAAAAATATGTACCTGGATCTGAGAAGCAATTACTTGCGCGGCAGGCGATAATAATGTACAATATTTAATCAATAAATATGCAAACTTTGGTATGGGGTGTGGAGATGGCAACCATTGAAGATGTCGCCAAACTAGCCGGGGTTTCAACTGCCACGGTTTCCCGTGTTGCGAACGGGAATTATCGCGTCAACACGGAGAAATACCGCAGGGTCAAAGAGGCGATGGTAAAGCTCGGATATAAACCGAGGGAACGTCTTGCCCAATCGGACAACATTACCGAGCAGAATTTCGTGCAAGGCGAAAAACAGGATGGCTATCGCGTGATCGTTTTTGCCTTCATGTCCACCCATGAATCTTCCGAACTGCTCCCAACGCTTGAACGTGCGGCCCGCTCTCAGGGAGTGAACCTGACCTACAAATTCATCATGAGCAGGAAAGATATAGACAGTATTGAAGAAGTAATACAGGGCTATGACGGATCGATACTGTGCGACTTTGATATCAA
>JAAYMG010000344.1 GCA_012521525.1 Clostridiales bacterium
CGGGATGTTCAACCCCTCAAAATTCCCTTGCTGCGTGATATCAAACCTTTCGTTGAACTGCCTTCCCGGATCCCGGCCGAGAACTTCTTCGACTTCCCGGGGCGACAGCAGGTAGTATCTTCCCTCAACACCCTCGCTGTCCGCGTCCTGCGCGCTGTAAAAAGCCCCCTCCGGCGACCTCATTTCCCGGCTCACATACTGCAGAACCTTTTCGGCAACATTTTTGTAAAGTTCCCTGCCGGTAACCTGATATGCTTCCAAATAGGCGATGGTAAGCAGAGCATTGTCATACAGCATTTTTTCAAAGTGGGGCACAAGCCATTTGTTGTCCGTTGAATATCTGGAAAAGCCATATCCGATATGGTCAAACAGCCCGCCGCGGTACATGGCTTCCAGTGTCTTTTCGACCATCCCGATCGCCCGGGCACTGTTTTCGTAAATGGCGTACCTCAGCAAAAACATCAGGTTGTGCGGGGCAGGAAATTTCGGTGCGTTTCCGAATCCCCCGTATTCCCTGTCAAACCGGCGTATAAACGAACCCGCGGCAGTCTTCATCACTTCGCGGTCGATTTCCCTTTCGGACAGGTCGCCCTCCTTTTCTTCCTCAAGCAATATTTCCACGATCTTGTTTCCTGAACGTACCAAAGCATCCCTGTCATTGGACCATAGCTCTGCGATTTCCTCAAGCAGCTCTACCAGGCCTCTCATTCCGCTCCTCCCATGCCTGGGCAGATAAGTGCCTGCATAGAACGGCTTCTGGTCAGGGGTCATTATGATGGTAAGAGGCCAACCCCCGTGTCCCGTCAGCGCCATGCACACATTCATATACACCGCGTCGACATCCGGTCTTTCTTCCCTGTCCACCTTTATAGGCACAAAGTGCCGATTGAGTATTTCAGCCACTTCCGTATCCTCAAAAGATTCATGCGCCATCACATGACACCAGTGGCAGGTGGAATAACCTATGGAAAGGAAGACAGGTTTATCTTCCGATTTGGCTTTGGAGAAGGCTTCTTCACCCCAGGGATACCAGTCTACAGGGTTGTAAGCGTGCTGAAGGAGGTAAGGGGACTTTTCATGGATCAGTCTGTTGGCCTGAATATTTGCCGACACGCGAGCATCACCTTATTTCAACATGTAAAATGTTCTATAATTAGTTTTTCCCGTTGCACTTTGATATTTGCCACTAATGGATCATTTGATACAAAACATTCTGTATCCATATCAAAATGACATTAAATATAACAGATCATTTACTTATTGGCATAAAGCAAACGGTATGGTAATATCAGGAATAGTAAGAAAACCTGATTTTGAAGGGAGTTTTTTGTTTGAAAGTATCATCTTCAATAAAGCAAACATTGCCTTATCAAAGCAAGGAAAGGACAGTGACTGTCCGAGGAGCATAACTTGCCCAAATGAGCCTGCCGGAAGGCTGTCTGACGTATGTCAAATGGAAGGAAGCGCAGGATAAGGCAGGCAAAAATCCCTGGCCGCAGGATACCGCTATTCTTAAAAGGGATGCGGGTGAATATGTTGGATTCATCAAACTAGTAGCCGGCAAAAACTAAATCCTGTATTAGCATCGGCCCAAAGTATGAAAGACGGGTATTTATAAAGCGCAATTTTTGAAAAATCAATAGACCCTGCTGATAATGTAAATGCAGGGTTCTTTTTTAATGAACAATGTTTTTCATAGCTGCCGACAGACCATTATTATAAAGAGAGGATCTACATACTAGTAAGGAGACTGATCAATGAAAATCGTTTATGCAAGCGAACAGGATTCCCAATTCATATTTGATAATGACAAACATCTGCCCGGGGATTTTGTACTTTCAAAGATAAGCGACAGAGAAATCATTATAGCTAAAGATAATGATGTAAACGTCGGATGGTTAAGGTACGGATACTTTTGGGACAACATCCCGTTCATGAACATGCTGTTTGTCCTGGACGGGCATAGGAACAGAGGGATCGGCTGTTATGTCGCTCATACGCATTCATATCTCTAACATACAGGATTCCGGATGAAAGCCTATGGCAGTCAGATAGACAGGGATCCTGATTTAGACTCTGTGCATTAAACCTGCGATCCAAATCCCGTACTTAGAGGCATTGCAAAAGACCCGTACATTATCGTACGGGCCTTTTATCACTATTTCAGTTTTTAAGGTCAGTGCTCGACCTTGATGTTTTCAAATATGTTGAAATTCGGAGCGTACTTGCGGCACAGCTCGAGCAGCTCGTTGTCATGGTTGTGGCCTACATAAGACTTGACGTCAAATATCATGCAGGCTTCGTCTTCCGGGGTGACAGCCGGCCACTCAGGCAGCGACGGGTTGTTCGGGTTGCCGGTGCGCGCGAAGTTCACGAATGCGGAAGCCATCTGCTCCTGGAGTTCGTCCGATCCCGGGAAGTTGCAGTATTCGACCATCTCGGCATTGTGGAAGAAGAACGGGATGTCCGCGCAGTGCCACGGCGCCTTGCCGTTGTCGATCGGCATCTCGGCCACGAACATGTATGAGTATGTAGGAGCTTCGGTATATTTAGCCTTTTCGGTCACATAGCGCTTTACCGCCGGACGGAATACCGTATCGATCACGAGGACATCGAGCGGGTTGGATGTGGGATATGCTTTCTTGAAAGCGGCGATGATCTCATCCGCATGCTCCATACCGTAGAACTTGCCGACAGCCTCACGTACCTCTTCATCCGTAGCGGTCTTCCTGTTTTTGAGGCCGGGGCCGAAGCCGAGGAACTCGCCGATGACGGAACCTACCATCAAAGGTGTCTTCTTCTGGCGCTCGGAGAAACCGGCAAACAGTGCTTCACCCAGGTACCAGCCGTTGGGCTTCGGTCCGAATGCCATTGCGCCCCTCCTGCCTACGACCTCAAGGTAGGCATCTATCAGCGGCCTGTACGGAACCGCCGCCAGTTCTTCGCCGGTCTTGACGTTCAGCTTCTCCATCAGCTTGGGAAGCACGTCGGACAAGTCGATGCTGAACATGTCGCGATCGGTCGTTCCGGACATTACGATACCCTTTTGGAAAAGGTTGTCCGCCGCAGGGGTCTGGCAGAGGGAGCTGACCTTCATACCGCCGCCGGATTGTCCGAAGATGGTGACATTGTTCGGGTCTCCTCCGAAGTTCTCGATATTTTCATTTACCCACTGCAGGGCCGCGACCAGGTCAGCATTGCCGACGTTTGCGGAGTTCCAGTACTTTTCGCCCAGCGAAGATACGTCAAAATAACCCAGGATGTTGAGACGGTGATTGAGTGTCACTACAACCAGGTCTCCGTAAACGCTCAGGGCCTCGCCGTCGTATGCGACCTGCTCAATGCCCGAGCCTGCCGCAAATCCGCCGCCGTGCAGCCATACCATGACCGGCTTCTTTGCATTTCTGTCCAGGCTCTGGGTCCAAATGTTGAGGTACTGGCAGTTTTCATCTTCCGGCCAGTAGCGGTGCGGAACGAGCAGTTCACCGGTTGACGGCTTCGGAGCATCGACCAGCGGGCATACATAGCCATAGTTCAGAGCATCTTTGACGCCCTCCCACGGCTGCACCGGAGTCGGCATCTCCCAGCGTTTCGCGTCGGCGTACTTGATGCCGCGGAAAACATAGGTGGAGTCGATCTGGAAGCCGCGGAGCTTCCCTGCCTTTGTCTCTACGATGGGAGCATCATAGGTGCATACAAACTTTCTTGCCATCTGTGTATTCCCCTTTATCAATAAATTTTTACGGATAGTATAAGTATAACGTTAAATCCAGTAAATAACAAGATATAAAATAAAATAAAAGCATCTGCATCTGCACCATAGTATCACATAGGCGATTACCAGGGATCATCAAAGCAGACAGACATAACCTGAACTTAAATAGCCGAGATAGCTGCAATGAACTTATGAAACCGGAACTGTAGTAGTAAACTCATGAAAAAACAGAAATAAATATCAAATTTATGCAAAATAATGTAACATTGGCTATCATTTACTTTTCCCCTGCCATGCAATATAATAAATAATATACTAAAGCTTAGTATCAAGTACCGCTTAGAATAATGTACCTCTTCCCATTTTCATTACCCGGAGGTTATGCACATGAAGGAAATCAAGCTCGGTACAATAGGTTCCGGGACCATAGTGAATTCAATACTTGATAACGTGAAACTGACTGACGGCATAAGCCTTGAGGCCGTTTATTCAAGAAGCGAAGAAAAAGGCCGCGAACTTGCCGCCAGGTACGGCGCGGATAAAGTATACACGGATATGGAAGGTTTCCTGTCCGATGAGGAAATCAACGTTGTGTACATCGCAACGCCTAATATCCTTCACTATGAACAGACAAAAAAAGCTCTGCTTGCTGGCAAAAGCGTTATCTGCGAGAAGCCGTTCTGCACCAGAGCGGACCTGGCAAGGGAACTTATTTCGCTTGCAAAGGAGAGGCGTCTTTTCCTGGTTGAGGCAGCCCCTACGTCTTTCCTGCCGAACTTCGAGGTCTTGAAAAGGGAGCTCCCTAAAATAGGAAGCATAAAACTGGTTTTAAGCAACTACAGCCAATACTCAAGCAGATATGAGCGCCTGCTCGGCGGAGAAGTGCCAAACATCTTCAACCCCGAGTTCGCAGGCGGGAGCCTGATGGATATAAATTTCTACAATGTATATCTGAATGTTGCCTTGTTCGGAAAGCCTGTGAAAGCCGTATATTATCCCAACATCTTCAAAAACCTCATTGATACCTCGGGGATCCTGATCATGCAGTACGACGGATTTGTGAGCAGTTGTGCCGGCGCAAAGGACACATGGGGCATAAATTCGTTCCAGATCGAGGGCGACGGAGGCTATATCTATATCAGGGACGGCAGCAACGGAATCGCCGAAGTCGAAGTCGTCACCAAAACTTCAAGGGAAACATTCAATCTCCAGGATAACCCTGACAGGTGGTTTTACGAGGTCCGGAAGCTGACCCGGCTTCTTTTGAACGACGATTATCATGAGATATACCGGAGGCTGGATATCACTCTTGATGTCGTTGAGGTTATGGAAAATGCGAGAAAAGAAGCAGGCATCCTTTTCCCGGGCGACTGAGTTTTATCGGCAGTAAAGCCGCTTTCGAGGAGCGCAGGCATTTTCCGCTATTGAAATTTACAGGCCGGATCCCGCTAATGTTCCTATGGTATAGAATTTGATTAAGCTGCTTAAGAAGCAAAGCTGGATTGGGTTAGGTGTATAGGCAAAAGCTTGAATTTGAACAGGCCATATGTTAATATGTGAAAAACAAAAATTCCGGAGGAGAGATATGTCGGATATCTCTATGAGGCAACTCGCCGAAATCCTTGGAGTAAGCGTGGCATCTGTATCCGTCGCTCTGCGCGGTCGCTCCGGCATATCGGAAGAGACTCGCGCGCGCATATTGGAAGAAGCCCGCAAGCGAGGCTATGATATGTCCCGCCTTAGCTCCCCGCCAGTCAAAGGTCTCATTGAAGTCATAGATTTCTCATATCACAAATCTGGAACGACGATCGACCAGTTTGCATACTATTCTCAGCTGCTGGAGGCCATCGGTTCCCGTCTTTCGGACGAAGGCTATGAGATGAGCGGACCGTACAACCCGGGCGAAGCGTCGTTCTCTTCCCGGCCAAAGGCACTGGGAGCGATCCTGATCGGTTCGATGATCTCGGACGATGAACTGCAGCGTTTTGCAAAATCCAAAGTCCCGTTTGTCGTCGCCGGAAATCCGATGACTCATACCCCGGTCAATTCTGTATCACATGATAACGTGGGCGGGATAACCGCAGCCGTCGATCATCTGTTATCATACGGACATACGCGCATCGGTTATATAAAGCTGACTGGCGGCGCGATCGGAGATGAGAGGTACCGAACGTTTGAGCAGGCCCTTTCGGCCAAAGGCCTGACACCGGCTTGCCTGTGGGACTTTTCGGACAGGTATTCCCCGTCAAGGCTCCCCGAATTGTCCGATCTGGCCGCGAAACTGGGAGGCGATCCTTACCCCGGCACCGCCGCCATTTGCGACGAAGACATGATAGCGATCATGTTTATGAGACTTATGCGTGACAAAGGGTTCATTCCCGGCAAAGACATTTCGGTAATTGGCTACGACGATGTCCCTGTAGCGGCGCTTATGGAACCCCCGCTTACTACGGTCCGCACTTTTGAGCCGCAGCTTGGAACATCCGCTGTGGAACTGTTGTTGTCATGCATTGCCAATCCGCATTTTCAATACCGGCACGTTTATATAGGCACCGAACTTATTGTCAGAGGTAGCACCGGACCGGTTTCAGGCAAATAACAAATATTCGCAATCAGCTGCTTGCGCTCAACTGCCGGGCATTCGATGCACAATAGTTGAGCGCATTATCATTCGGTCGGTTTTTCGTTGATCCTCTTTTATCATAGTTATCTTTGAGGTTCGCAGCATTTTTCTTTGGAGATCGAAGCAGTTATCTTTGGGAGTTGAAGCATATCAGGAAATCCTGATATATGATATTTGCCTGGTAAGCGGATATAAATGCAGCCATTCCCGGTGATGATCAATGAAAAGGAGGCAGATATGCTGTCCTGTTTGAAACGCAGGACGCTCTGCCTCCCATTTTCTTTAGCTTAAGTCATTGCAGGGTGAAAGACGATTTTGTATTCAAACTTTGACACAAGAACTGGGGTTATTGAATCAGTGACAAAAGGACCGGCGCACTGATCAGCGATTTTGGAAGCGATCGAAAGCCTGCTGATAAAGCTCGATGCAGCGCTCGATGCCCATCGTCTTGAGCTGCTGCCTGTATTGCTCGAACTCGCTGAGCGGCTTTGTGCCGTTGATGAACTGAGTTATGGTCTCGGTGATGTATGTGGTGATATCCTGATAGATCCTCGAATATTCGTTGGCTTCATCTTCGTTCAAAGTTA
>JAAYMG010000345.1 GCA_012521525.1 Clostridiales bacterium
GCATCCGTAAATGAAGAGAAGAACCTGTCAGTATCTCCTGCGTAATCATACTTTTCTTTGTAGGCCCACTGCCACTTGTATTCAAACTTCGGGATCTCCGGGGGCTCATAATTTGCAGTATCGACATAGTCTGTTTTTGTAGCAAGGCAGGCATCCATGATAGCCAGGTCCTGATATGGCAAAGCGACATTTATGACTATATCAGGCTTGAAGCTGTTGATCAGATTTATAACATCATCCGTGCTGTCTGCATCGACTCGCGCAGAGTGTATTTTTGCTTTGCCGCCTTCCAATTCTTTTTTGAGCTGATCGCATTTTGACTTCGTCCGGCTGGCTATCATGATCTCTTCAAACACATCAGGGTTTTGCGCGCATTTATAGGCTACGACCCGGCCGACTCCTCCGGCCCCTATGATCAATGCTTTTCCCATTTCAAGACCTCCGTTCAATGACCATTACGACTCGATCAATATACTTTCAGTATCCCAAACGATCATTCAATTATTTATACACGTATAAAAGAACTTCTCTCAACAGCTTGCAGGCAAGCGAAGTCGATGCGCCTGTGGGATCGAGCGTCGGTGCCAGCTCGGTCAGGTCAAGGGCAACTATATTCAGCCCCGATGCTTTTTCGACCGCCTTCAGCAACTCATGGAAGGTCACGCCGCCGGCTTCCGGTGTTCCGGTCCCGGGGAATGCCGAAGGATCAAGGACATCCAGATCGACAGAGAAATATACGGGCTTATCCTTTAGCGCGTCTGCGATATGATCTAATTCATCGAAGTTAAAGAAACAGGTATGGACATGTTCCCTGCCCCAGCTGATTTCATCCCTGGAGCCGCTTCTGATGCCGAACTGACTGATCCTTCCGTCACCTACCAGATCCCAGCACCGCCTCATGACAGTTGCATGGGATAAGGTTTCGCCCAAATACTCATCCCTCAGATCCGAGTGGGCATCAAAATGAACTATATGGAGATCCTTATGAAACTTCACTGCAGCACGTACCGCACCTAAACTGACCAGATGCTCCCCTCCAAGCATCAATGGAATCTTGCCGTCCTTCAAAATTCCCGCAGTAAATGCTTCTATTTGGCATAGGACCTTTTCCGCATTGCCGAAAGGCAGCTCCAGGTCTCCGGCATCGAATACGAAGATATCTTCCAAATCCTTATCCTGATAGGGGCTATAGGTTTCTATCGAATAGCTTTCGTTTCGGATTGCCGAGCAGGCGAACCTTGCGCCCGGGCGGTAAGAAGTCGTCCCGTCAAAAGGTGCTCCGAATACGACGATCCTGCTTTCGGTATAGCTTTTGTCAAATCCCAGGATATTATAGAAACTTCTCTCAAGCATTTTCCAGAAGCTCCTTTACATAACTTGGCAACGCAAAACATCCCTTGTGCAGCTCGGTATTGTAGTACCTGGTCTTAAATCCAAGTGAGTCCCAACCCGGATCCAGATCGGCGATCGGGTCAAGTCCCTTGGACGCAAAGCCAAAAAGCCAGTGACCGGACGGATAGGTCGGGATGTGGGCCTGATATACAAGAGCAACGGGGAATACGGATCTTATCTGCTTGTGAGCCCGCTGCATCGCCCGGGCATCGTTCGGATAGTAGGGACTTTCATGCTGATTTACAAGTATGCCCGAACCTTTCAATGCCTTGTAGCAATTCCCGTAAAATTCCCTTGTGAACAGACCCTCCCCCGGTCCGAATGGGTCGGTCGAATCCACTATTATCAGGTCGTATTCATCCGACTTCCTTCTTACAAATTTGAGGCCGTCCTCATAATATATGTGCACCCTCGGATCATCGAGCTTGCATGAGGTCTGGGGCAAATACTCCCTGCAGATGTCCACCACGAGTTTATCCAGCTCCACCATATCTATCCTCCTGATGGAATCATACTTTGTAAGCTCTCTTATCACTCCGCCGTCGCCAGCCCCGATGACGAGCACATCGCGGATCCCCATATTCACTGCCATTGGTATATGAGTCATCATCTCATGGTAGATGAACTCGTCTTTTTCGGTGAGCATCAGGTATCCGTCAAGCACCAGGATCCTTCCAAAAAGATAGGAATCCAACACATCTATGCGCTGAAACTCGCTTTCCACGCTTATTACCGGTTTATTGATCCTGATGGAAAAACGAGCATTCTTCGTATAATATTCGGTGAACCACAAGTCCATATCATCCCTCCAAAACCAGGATGTTTTCGATCATCATATCCTGGGGGCCCATGAGCAGGCTGCCTTTTTCCTTTGCATATGCTATATATTCTATTATTTCTTCGGTTATCCTCTCACCGGGCGCCAAAACAGGTATGCCCGGCGGATAAGCCATGACGAACTCCCCGCTTACCCTGCCTTTGCTGTCCTTTATGCGCATCGATTTCTTGCTGGCGAAGAAAGCCTTTTGAGGAGTATATACCACATCAGGATTGATATAATTCAGCTCGAACATACCCGATGGCTCCCTGGCGTAAAGCCTTTTGATCTCGTACAGGGCAGAGACGAGTCTTTCGATTTCCATTGCCCTGTCACCGGCAGATACGATGGCCAATATGTTTCCAAGGTCTCCGAACTCTACCTGGATACCGTATTCGTCCCGCAAAATATCATAGACCTCGATACCCGCAAGCCCTATGTCCCTTGTGTTGATGGAAAGCTTTGTGATATCGAAATCATATACGCAGTCTTTGTTGATAATCTCCCCGGAAAAGGCATAATAACCTCCCAGGCTGTTTATTTCCTTCCTCGCATACTCTGAAAGCTCGATCGTACGGTTGAAAATCTCTTTGCCGTTCAGGCTCAGGTTTTTTCTGGCCAGATCCAGGGACGCAATCAGCAGATAGGAAGCGCTGGTAGTCTGGGTAAGGCCTATGATCTGCCTGACATAGCCGCAGTTTACGTTTTCGCCGCATAGCAGCAATGAGCTTTGCGTCAGTGATCCACCGGTTTTATGCATGCTGACTGAGGCCATATCAGCACCGGCTTCCATGGCTGAGAC
The DNA here is from genome assembly GCA_012521525.1 of Clostridiales bacterium. Classification (GTDB taxonomy): domain Bacteria; phylum Bacillota; class Clostridia; order Oscillospirales; family JAAYOS01; genus JAAYOS01. The sequence continues at coordinate 3,012 of JAAYMG010000345.1, forward strand.
GGGCAGATCGTCTCCAAAGTAAAAATGTGTTCCATGTGCTTCGTCTACCAGTACAAGCATGTTTCGACTGTGCGCCAGCCTGACTATTTCCCTTAAGTTCGAACATATCCCGTAGTAAGTCGGATTGTTTACCAGTATAGCCCTGGCATCCGGATGCTCTTCCATCCCCCTTTTTATATCATCGATCGACATGCCCAAAGCTATTCCGAGCCTGTTGTTTATACCCGGATCTATATAAACCGGGATCGCCCCGCTCAAGATAAGCGCGTTGATGGCACTTATATGGACATTGCGGGGCATGAGTATTTTTTCACCCGCTTTGCAGGCAGACATAACCATCGCCTGAACTGCCGCGGTCGTGCCGTTCACCATAAAAAAGCAGCTATGGGCACCGAATGCTTCCGCTGCCAATAGCTGTGCTTCTTTTATGACCGATACCGGATGATTCAGGTTATCCAGCGGCTTCATCGAATTGACATCAGCCTTGAGGCACTTCGGTCCCAGGAAGTCGGTAAGTTCCCTATTGCCCCGTCCTCCTTTGTGCCCGGGTACATCAAAATGCACTATGCGGTCCGACCTGTGCTTTTCCAATGCCTCATAAACAGGTGCTCTTCTCTGATCCAACCCTTTACCTCCTACGAGTCGTAAATATTCATGCCGCTGAAGATCTCTATCATCTCTCTCCTCAGCCTGTTTATTATATCAAGCCTTTTCCTGGGCGGCAGCTCATAAACGTCCTGGTTGAAGAGATAGTTCTGCAATTCTATGTCCTTTATAAGCATTTTTGTGTGGAACATATTAGCCTGGTATACATTCACATCGACAGCGTCGTATCTCCTCAGGGTCCTGTCGTCTATATAGTCCTGTATCGACGTTATATCATGATCGATGTAATATTTTTTCCCGTGTATGTCCCGGGTGAAGCCCCTTACCCTGTAATCGATAGTTATGATATCCGAATCAAAGCTGCCTATCAGAAAATCCAATGCATTCAGCGGAGAGATCTTTCCGCAGGTGGAGACATCGATATCCACCCGGAAAGTCGAAATTGCATTATCTGGGTGGTGTTCGGGGAAGGTATGAACGGTTATATGGCTTTTATCCAAATGGGCATGGACGGTATCGCTATACATGTACTTGCCGTTCAGTTTGCCCTGGTTGCAGGACTCGTCGATTTCATGGGGAAGCAGTTGTCCTTCAGCTATAAGGATGTTGACCGAAGCCCCCTGTGGTTCATAATCCTGCTTGGAGATGTTGAGTATGCTTGCTCCGATAAATTCTGCTACCTTGCACAGGATATTCGTAAGCCTCTCCGAATTATACTGCTCGTCTATATACTCGATATAATCATTCTTTTCCCTTTCGCTCGCGGCATAGCATATGTCGTAAATATTGAAGCTGAGGGATTTAGTAAGATTATTGAAACCATACAGGGTCAATTTTTTCTCCAACCCTAACACCACAACCCTTCTGTACCATTATGAAAAGCTAAATATTAGAATATGTATTTAAATTGAAAAAATTATTGCATGATTCTCTTTAAAATGCAAATCCAAATAATGTTTGCGACAGAAAGTACTGGATAAGAAACTTACAAGTCTTAGCACCGAAAAGCTCTCTTATGCTCCCAAATTCGATGTCCGCGTTGCAGGCTGATGAAAAATGTAGTAAAATCAGAAACAATCTATTCCAAAAGGTGACACAGATGAAACAGGAACGGCAGTATCCCAAAGTCATGATATCCTCCAAGGCGGAGCGCAGCGTCAGGAACGGACATCCATGGATATACGGGGAAGAGATCCGCAATACGGAGGGTGAGCCCCAAAACGGCGGGCTTGTGGATGTGTTTGCAGGAAATGCATATATGGGTACCGGTTTTTACAACAGTGCCAGCAAGATCACAGTCCGGCTCATATCGCGAAACGCAAACGACGTGTTTGATGCCCGCTTTTGGCGCCGCCGCGTGGAGTATGCCGTTCTTTACCGCAAAACCGTCATGCCGGGTCCGGACTTCGCCTGCTGCCGCCTCATCCATGGCGAGGCAGACCAGATGCCAGGGCTTACAGTTGACCGGTACGGCAGCATCCTTTCCGTTCAGATCACAAGCCTCGGCATGGAGCTTGTAAAGGACATGGTGTACCATGCCCTATGGGATGTTCTTTCCGTAATGGGTGAAACCGTCACAGGCATTTATGAGCGCAATGATATTGAACTGCGTACACGTGAAGGTCTGCCGGAATATAAGGGCTGGTACCGGTCAGATATCATTCCCGCTCCGGTATCCCCCGTAACCGAGATATGCGAGAACGGAGTCAGATATCTTGTAGACGTGGAGAACGGGCAGAAGACCGGCTTTTTCCTGGACCAGAAGTACAATCGGGCCGCCGTTGCCCGTATCGCAAAGGGCAAGAGGGTACTGGACTGCTTTACCCATACCGGTTCCTTTGGCCTTAATGCGGCGTTGGGCGGTGCGGAACATGTTACCTGCGTCGATATATCTCAGTCTGCCATCGACATGGCAAAAGCGAACGCTGTCCGCAACGGGCTGGAAGGCAAAATGGATTTTCTCTGCGAGGACGTGTTTGACCTGCTTACGATGCTGGCAGACCGGAAATGCCGTGACTTTGACTTCATCATCCTGGACCCGCCTGCCTTTACGAAATCCCGCAAGACGGTACATTCAGCATCCCGCGGCTATAAAGAGATCAACCTGAAGGCAATGAAGCTGCTTCCCCGCGGCGGATATCTGGCCACCTGCAGTTGCAGCCACTTCATGACGGACGAGTTATTCCGCAAAACATTGTCCGGTGCCGCTAAGGATGCATCCGTTTCCCTAAGGCAAATAGAAGCCCGTCAGCAGGCCCCGGACCACCCGATCCTGTGGAACGTTCCTGAGACGGACTACCTTAAGTTTTATATTTTCCAGGTCGTATGACCTGTAATCCTTATCAGATTTCTGCCAGGTGAAGATGAAATATTCCAGAGTGTTGAAGCGAAGTATTTTTTAGTTGCGGTCAACCAATAAATAAACAGCATAACCAAATGAGAACATGACATTGAGTATGACTTGAAATTCTCATATTATTTGATCTTCTATGTTATAGTCAGTGCCGTCATACGATCGGGTATTTGAAGACAGGAGGTTTCAGGTTGGACTACGAGGAATCGCTGAGGATCATAGAGGAATCTTACGTCAAGGAGACGTACTGTCTGAAGTGCAAGAGATGGCGCTCCGGACTCAAAGATCACACGTGTCCGATTAAATATACCATATCTCTGGACGGTTACCTGAGGGGGATCGCAGACAGGCTGTTTGAGCTGGGGATCCCCCCGAAGAAGGCGGAGTATTGGCTGGACTTTGATGACAGACAGTCTAAGATCTACAAAGTAGGACTTTTTGTGGATTTACGAGATCTGCTAAATTGTGAAGTGCTCGGGGTGTTGCCCGAAGGATGGCGCTATTTCAGAGAGGATAATGCCGACGGAAAGATATGCACGATCGGATATGTCGACCGCGGGCACTATAAGGGAGTATTAGCTGCAAAACAAAGGATCAAAGAAATCGCAAAAGAGTTTGAGGAGTTTCTGGATACAGTTGACAGCGTAACAGTAAATGCTTTACTGCTATTATCGGGGGATTAGTTATGGAAGTCTTACAGGCAAACAGTTATTGCATGGAATGCAGACAATGGGTCACTGACGGCAGCAAGCACGAGTGCCCGATAAAACACAGAGCCCTGATCGATACCAATATGAGCGGAGTTGCAGACAGGCTGTATGCCCTGGGCGTCGTACCCATGATTGCATTTTATGGATTCAGCAATGACGCGGATGATACATACAGGCTTAGGATCTCAATCGATTTGCATCAGTCTTTTATACACGAAGTGCTGGGAGGTTTGCCCAGGGGCTGGGAATACTGCCGGGATGATGGCAGGATAAATTCGCTGGAATTCAACGACTGGCACAGCTGTTTTGAAGAAGACGCGGATGCACGAGTATCAGAAATCATTAAGGAGTTTGAAGAATTTTTAGACAGCCGTGATATAGAAGGCACCAGGGCTTTGACGCTGCTTGCAGGGGATCAGTGAAAACCGGCCGGGTCCCGTCAAGTCATAGGTCATGATGCAAGATATTTCTGAATAAGAGCACTTCAATGATACCATAGAAAAATGATACCATTTAACATGGTTGGGAGATGTAACAGATAATGAAGATATTGATAACGGCATTCGAGCCTTTTGGCGGAGAAAAAGTCAATCCTGCCTTGGAAGCTATGAAGCTGTTGCCGGACATGATCGATAACTCTAAGATACTGAAATTGGAGTTGCCAACTATTTTCAAGAAATCCGTCGAAAAGGTCTGGCAATATATAGACATGCATAAACCTGATATTATCGTTTCCTTGGGTCAGGCGGGCGGAAGGGCTTATATATCTGTTGAGAGAGTCGCTATCAATATTGATGATGCATCAATAGCTGATAATGATGGCAACATGCCAGTAGATCTGCCAATCTTTGAAGATGGTGAGAATGCCTACTTTTCAAACCTGCCCATCAGGAACATGGCGGAGGCCATAAAGAAAGCCGGAATTCCTGCCAGGATTTCGAACACGGCAGGAACCTACGTGTGCAATCATGTAATGTATGGAGTTCTTTATAAGATCCATAAGGAGAATCTGAATATGAAAGCCGGTTTCATCCATGTTCCTTATATTCCAGAACAGGTAATCGCCAAGCCCGAAAGTCCCAGTATGTCCCTCGAACATATCGTCAAAGCAATTGAAGTTGCATGCGTGGAATTGTTATCATAGTTATCTATAAACACCAGTTAATATAGACCAATAAACAATGTTTTAGCAACAAGAACCACTGCTCAGCCAGTGGTTCTTTTATTGCAATACCACCCGACATTATATGACAAAGCCGATCCGCAGGTCATTCATGCGTCCATCAAACTGCAGCATTTTGTCGAAATATCGAACCTCATGGGGCCAACCTGCATAAAGTGTAATGAGCTCGGACTCTATATTTGATCTGGAGGCTGATTATGAAACGAAAGTGCATATATATCATATCTATGGCCATCTTCATGCTGGTCATAGGCCTGTTCTTCCTGCCGAATGATGCCTCAGCAGCATCGCCGCCCGCAACGCTTACTGTTGACGGAGTACCGGTAGGAACCTATCCTTCTGTACAAGAAGCTGTCAATGCGATCGAAACTACCCCCGGTGTTACTTTTGTGGTTGAGATCGCAAACGGGACAGTTACCGATCGTCTGCAGATCCTGCAGCACCCGGACAAAAATGTGGTCGTAAAGCCGCAGGCCGGAGCTATCGTCACATTTACGAATACGATCACGATAGACGGAAACGGAAACTATAACAATCCTGAATATGTGCTGATACAAGGCCTGAATTTTGACTTCTCCGCAGGCAGTCCTGCTGAATGTATCGATCTGGACTTTGTAGATGATCCACAACCACCTGGCCGCCATTGCTATCCACATAATGTCACGATCAATGGTTGCACATTCAAAGGTGTTCTTGATCAGGTTGTTGCAGTCCAAAGTACAACCGGCGGTATGAGAAACATAGCAATAATGAACTGTACCGCAACTGATATGCACAGCCTTGCACAGCTGAAAGCGGTTGGTGGCTATGCATTCATTCAAAACTGTACCTTAACTAATTCCAGCGGCGGTGTCAACTTCTATGGTACCGCAAACTTGTACGTTGACAGCTGCAATTTCAGCGTAGTTGGCTATGCGGTTCGCAGCGGTCAGGGAGGAGGCCCTGCTATCGACGCAGGCTCTGTAAATATAAACAACAGCATATTGAAATCGAACTCTATAGATGATGGAACGGTCGTTCTTAGAGGAGACTCTTCACGCCACGTCTACATCGTCCATTCGATTCTGGCAAATGAAAACGCGGATGGACCGAGCATTCAAAACGTTACCGCAGGAAACCTGAGCTTATATGATATCCATATCGTAGAAACAGATGTAACAGGCCATTACTCGAGTATAAACCCCACGACAATAAAAATAATAGATGATCCCAACGTGAAGAACGGCCCTGTCTCAATAATCGAAAACGGCGACGATTGCTCCCCGATCAAAAAAGCTATACTGCAGATACTGAAGATCGTGCTTACGATAATATTCCTGCCTTTCATACTGATATATTATCTTATCAAATGGCTCTTCCCGGGTTTCGCTCCCCCATTTTGATTTGCAAAAGTACAGCCTGCTTCTCTCTTCAAACTGCCTGCACAGCATTATGTGTATTACGGGCTTTCGAAAGTAGCCTGAACAAATGAGAGAAGCGCAGATTCAAAATGACCTTACCCTCAAGTTCCATCCGGCAATGAGTTGATATAGCTGTTCACGTATCAGTGTCTTGCCGGGTGGTTGATTGAGGAAGGTCACTTTTGTTAGATATATGGATAAAAAAGCACCTTGCTGCCGGCAGAAAAATCGGCAGCGAGGTGCTTTGACTTATTTGTCATATATGCCATACTTTGCCATATAACCCAGGTCATATTAAGTCATATAAAATCGGTCTTCAAGCCGACTCTTTGTATCTATATCTTCTGAGGAGCCCTCCAAAAACGAGGCATATCACCATACCCAATAATCCAAGCATGAATATCATCATACCTGCCCCGGAGCCCTTTCCGACGCCAAACATGACAGCCGGTATGCTTTCCTTCGAAATACTCTCCATGAACGGTTCACAAAAGACATCGACCATCCAGCCGCCCAATAAATGTCCAATGGGTATCGTGAAGAACTGCAGCGTGTTTCTGCAGGAATAGACTCTGCCTTGCATCTCTGCCGGTATCGTCGTTCTCACGATGACATCCAGGCTGGTGCTCATCAAGGGTACAGGCAGGTATCCGAGTATCTGCGCAATACACCACGTGACCGGAGATCTTGTCAAAGACATCAGGAAATTATCTGTTGTCAGTGAAAACAGCATAGTTGATACGATAAGTCGTATACGGTCCTTGGGCGGTGGCAGGAAAGATGCGATCAAGCTGCCGGCAAGCATAGCAACTCCGGCAACGGAAGTGACGATTCCCAGGACCGCCTCTCCGCCGTTCCCTCTTGGCAGAACGAACGCCGGAAGGGCCGCATCAAAAGCAGATGCAACCAGATTGACGCCCGCCAAAAACAGGATCAGAGTCAGCACCATCCTGTTTTGGAACAGGAACTTAAGGCCTGCCTTAACAGAGTCAAACAGTGTCTCCTTTTCTACTGCCGCATTTGCTTTAACAGATGGGATCCGCACGAACAGCAGCAAAGCCGAAAATGCAATCAAAAATGTGCTTAGATCCACTATTATCACTGCGTTCATTCCACCGACCGCGTATACGGATGTAGCCAGCATCGGGTGCAGAATGGTGATCAGTGAGCCTGAAAAGGAACGCATTGCACTCGTCTTCTGGTAATGTTTCTTTGGGGAAATAAGCGTGATCGCGACATTGCTTGCCGGGTTCTGCACCGTGTTCATTAGACCGCTTAATGCATTCAGCACATACAGATGCCATGCACATAGCAACCCTGTTTTCAGCAGGACATACACGGTCATAGTACAGAGAGCCGAGAACGTATCGCATATAAGCAAGGTATTTTTCTTGTCCCATTTGTCGGATAACGCTCCGGCAAAAATGCTCATCAGAACATATGGCGTATAGGAACATATGGTCAGCAATGCCGTCTGCAGTGCTGATCCAGTTTCCTGGTACAGCCAAGGGACCCTTCATATCCATTCTATCCTCAAGTTAGCCTCAATAGAAGTCTTTCAGCCCTGAACTCTATATACATCGGTTTCCCTCCTTTGCTATCCATCATACCTATTTCTCTCATTATATCGGCATACTGCCTGTCTGTGAATATCTTTCCTGTTCAAACAGAAAAATTGAGGAGGAGTCTGACAATAAATCGAGCAGGCTCCTCCTCAATAAACATCTGGACTTATTTGTATCCGTGCTGCGATACCCATCAAGAGTATCGCTACTTCATGTAACCCACAGGGAAAGTAGAAACTTAAATAAAGCTGAAAGCTACAAGCCAAACGATGCCCAAAATAAGGGCCTTACCGAAGAAAGGAACTTTCTTTGCATCGAATATCATCGCCTTGGTTGTCGCTACGGCAATGAACAATGCCCAGAATCGTGTGCTGACAGGCTGATGCCTGATCTCAGCGCTGATCACGCCGTTAGCTACAAATACTAAAAGAAGAATGAGATTCAACGTGCCTGAAAGGTTTTTCCCTTTCAGCAGGCTGCCAATGTTGAAACCTGCGCCGCTCTTTTGCGCCTTAATCGATCCGCTCTTCTGCGGTGTTCTTGAGGTTCCCCGGGAAAACGGTGTATTGCCGGAACTTACGGAGAAATCAGAATGCTCATTATCCCCAAAACCTCCCTGGTCCCCCTGTGAGCCGCTGCCCTGCATTAGTTGGGGCAACCTAAAAGCTCCAATGGTAATGATCAATACGATGAGAGAGAACAGCCAGTTTCTGAACAAATTACCTGTAAGCAGCAGAATAACTAAAACCAAAATACCTATGCAACCGATGATAAAGAACGGCTTTGGCGGTGCTTGCCCGCCAAAATCCCGATTTCCCGCGATGTTGGTCCCGGGCTCTGGTACATTATACTGCGAAGGAGCCGTCCACTGGGGTGCGGGTTGATTTTGACCCTGTGCCGCATTAATCAGCCTGGTTTTCAGGAAGTCTTCAAAAGTTATGCCTGTGTTGAACGTCCCGTTTGGATATGTCCTTACAAAAGCTTCGATATCATCCACGGTCACTCTATAGCCGTATGTCTTTTCAAATTTGCATCCGGGGGCATATCTTCCGCTATTCTGATTGGAGAAATTGTAGCATCTATGGATCAGTGAAACCGTGAAGCTGAAGTTTTCGTCTCCAAATGCCATTGCTCCAACTTGCTTCATATTGAACTTGCGTCCATTTACACCGATCAGGTAAGCTTCCATGCTTTTGATTTTCTTCTGCAGAGGCAATTTACTGAATTGATAGAACTCGTCTTCAGTGATCACATTACTTGCCAAACTCACTATTTCATTTTCTCCTTCTTCAATATCTTTTTCGGTCTTGCTGTCTGCAGTGCATGCGCATAACTTGCACATTGTATGGCAGAAAGCAAGACTTCTTCAATTATTTCCTAAAATGGCATGTATGTCAATAACATTTTAATGTACATACAACAAGGCACGATCCGGGAATGCCCTTGCAGGCATCAAGCCAAATGCATTTCTATTTACGTCGGAAATAATTTGCCTGTCTGAAAAGGCAAGGCACCATATGCAAGTTCAGCATAGGGTGCCTTGTGAAATATGAAGATGACCAGGGTGTCCGGTTCATGGTTCGCCTTTTCTAAATCCTTACTCCGTTTATCATATTCATCCATTGATAATCGTACCGCCATTGATATGGATGGTCTGCCCTGTCATATAGGAAGAATCTGAGGATGCAAGGTAGACATAGGCTTCCGCAAGTTCCACAGGCTGTCCCGGTCTTTGCATTGGCGTATCCTTGCCGAAGTTTTGTATGGCTGCCGGTTCAAGAGTAGATACAATGAGTGGTGTCCATATCGGTCCCGGGGCAACCTGGTTCACCCTTATTTTTCTGCCCGCCAGGTTCTGGGATAAGGATCGTGTGAACGCCGTTACCGCTCCCTTCGATGCTGAATAATCTATCAAATTCTGATTTCCTTTAAACGCTGTCACAGAACTTGTATTGATGATCACACTGCCCTCTTTCATATGCGGCAAAGCCGCTCTCGTCAGGTAGAACATCGAAAATATGTTGGTTTTGAAAGTTCTGAGAAGCTGTTCATCCGTGATATCTTCCAGGGATTTTTGCATATGCTGTTCAGCAGCGTTATTCACCAGGATATCTATACCGCCAAATTCCTGTATAGTTCTTTCTACTACCTGGTTGCAAAAGCTGCTGTCCCCGATATCGCCTTTGATCAATAATACCTTCCCGCCATAAGACTCCGCCGCTTTTTTCGTCTCGTCGGCATCATTATCTGCAATATTATATACAATGACTACATTGCAGCCTTCTTTCGCATACGCAACGGAAATTGCCCTGCCAATCCCGCTGTCGCCGCCAGTGATGATGGCGGTCTTTGATTTCAGCCTTCCGGAGCCTTTCTTTTCGGGGTCATCATAGATCGGCTGAGGATCCATCCTGCTTTCTTTTCCCGGTACAGGCTGTTGTTGGGGCTTCAGTTCGTCAGGGGTATACATGTCCTTTTCCTGCATAGTCATCTATCCTTTCATCATTTTTAGAATAGTATTGCTCCCAGGATGAGAATAATGCAGCCATGAGGACATTCGCCGTCTTTCCGATCCTTTTTGATCTTCCCTTTCCCGAATCCGAATCTAGTATAATCCCTGCTGCTCTGATACCTATATGCAAGTGTGCAAAGAACCTAAATAGTTCTGATTGTCGGTTTTCTGATTATCCAGCAAATACTTGATTATTTTCTCATAATACATAAGATTATGGTATAGACAGGAAACAGGAGGAAATATGATGGGCAAATATGGAATAGTCATGACAACATTCGCAAATGAACAGCAGGCAAAGCCTGTGATTGATGAAATCCTAAGATGCAGACTGGCCGCATGTGTTCAGGAAATAAAGATAAAAAGTCATTACACATGGAAGGGCGAGCTTTGCCACGATGACGAGGATCTGGTGTTGTTCAAAACCAGGAAGGAATTATATCCCGAACTTGAAAAGAAGCTCCTGGAGATACATCCATATGAGACGCCGGAAATCCTGTGTGTAGATGTGGAAAACGGAAGCGCTGCTTATTTGGCATGGATAGATGAGCAAACACCGGGAAAATGAATTAACACCTATAACCTACTTACACTTGTTCCGTGGTATTAACTTGCATTAACTAGTATTAACTAGCATTACCTTGTATTAGCTTGATTTAAATTTGATAATCATATATACTTATCGTAATAATTAAGGGCATGTCTAATTCCCTATATTATTGAAAAGAACCGTCATAGTGTTTTTATCTATGAAAGGCTTTGATTTCTTACGACAGGACAGGATGGAGTAAAAAATGAAAGAGCCTTTTGTTTTTTTATGTTCTGAAATAACCAGAGAAAACGCGCTGACATTGGTCAAATGGCTGAAAGACAAAGAGGTGACGAAATACCTAAGCGATCCCCAGGATGTTTCCGACAGCATCGAGCAGGTGGTTTACAATACTAACCTGCCGGTCCTGACACATCTGTTCAATCGCGACGGCAGGTTCTATATGGTCTATAACAAGCAAAACAAGCCGGTAGGATTCGTACGGCTTGTGAAGAGAGGCTTTGACTATGAGATCGTTATCGTGATCGGAGACCGGAGCAACTGGGGCAGAAAATTAGGTACATGGGCCATAAAGGAAAGCATAAAAATCGCCTTCTTTGATTTCAGGGCAAAAAAAGTTATCGCAAATATCCAGAAAGAAAACAGAAGATCACTGCGCGCATTTGTAAACAACGGTTTCAAGCTCGAAAAAGTAGGCAAGTCGTTTAGGACTTTTTCTATCACTATGGATAGATATTTAATGTTTGTAAACGGCAAGGCGGTTTTAGCGGCCAGAATCTACATAACCGAAACTGACATGGAAAGACTCGAAAAAAACCTCGAGTCCGTTCTGCACAGCGAAAACGTTCCCGAGAAGTTCATACTGGATCTTGAATATGAAATCAGCAGAGCCACAATAGTTGATCCGAAACAGATTTCCGATGATATAATCACTATGAATTCGCGTGTATTGCTGCATCTGGACGGCGAAGAGATGGAAGTTTCTCTGGTTTATCCCCAGGACGCCGATCCCGACAGCAATAAGATGTCTGTTTTATCTCCAATAGGTACTGCCATACTGGGGTATGGCGAAGGAAGTGAGATCGAGTGGGAGCTTCCTTCCGGCGTTTCGAAGATCCACGTCAAAAAAGTTTTATATCAGCCTGAAGCCGCCGGCGACTATCACTTGTAATAAATCCCGCCATGATAGCAATAGTAAGCTTTTGCTTCTAACGACAATAACTTTTCCATGGACTTTTCAGCCTGTTCGATATCCAGCGTAAACTGCGGGTTGGCTATGACAGGCTTCCCGTACTCCAGCACGATCGCATCACCGGTTATGACGATTGAAACCTTTTCCATGAAGAGAGAGAGATGTCCGGGTGTGTGTCCGGGTGTGGCGATGATCTTGCATCCCCCGCACCAATCCAAAATTTCTCCGTCATTTAGAAAAACTTCAACTTCTACGGGCTCCACCCGGCGCAGCATTTCACAAAATGCCCTGCCAAACTCCTGCTGTTCAGGAGGAAGCGTTTCCTGGATCTCTTCCGCTTGCTGCAGCCTCAACGGCTTTTCATGTGCGGAAATATACGGTGCCTCTGCGGCAGAGGCATATATTTTTATGCCGGGATTTTGCCTTTTTATGGCCGCGGCCGCTCCCATATGGTCATGATCATGATGGGTCAATACAAGTCCGGTTATCTGCTCCACGGACAGTCCAAGTCGATGCAGCTCCTTTTCAAGAAAAGGAAGAGATCCGATGAAACCACAGTCGACAAGAATTATGTTTCGATCATCCCAAAGCAATGTCGGGTAAACCGTATTTTCTGTATCACCAAATGGCATGGTTATGGGGAAATTGATAATTTTCATACATCCTCCAAAAATGAAATAAGAAAACTGCTGCATAGAAATATTTTTCCTGAAATTGTATTGACCTATCTATGCATGCCGGATTACAATCAGGCTAACTTTGCATCAAGGAGACGTTAAAATGAACA
>JAAYMG010000346.1 GCA_012521525.1 Clostridiales bacterium
ATTTTTATAAAAACTCAAAATTTGTATTGACATAGGTGTTGCCGGATGGTACAATGCGTGAGAATAAAATGTCTTTAATTCGGTACAGAGATGCCGACAAGATATTTGCATACTGGAAGTGTATAACGGATTGATTCCGAGCAAATTGGCCTTGTCTGCGTCTGTGCGGACAAGGCTTTTCTTGTGCAGGGAGGTGGGCGATGTGAAGATCAAGGCGGACCTGTTCGATGAGGACAAAATCATTCGTACCGTCAAAAGGATGTCTTATCAGATCCTTGAAAAAAACCACGGTGTCGATAATGTATGCCTGTTGGGCATAAAGACCAGAGGCGTACCCCTGGCAAGACGGATCGCCAGGAATATCGAGGATATAGAGGGGGCAGCGGTCGAAGTCGGCGAGCTTGACATAACCCTGTACCGCGATGACCTGTCACTCACATCGGATTCCCCGGTATTGAACGGGACGAACGTTCCCTTTTCCGTCGTAGACAAGACTGTCATCCTGGTTGACGATGTCGTCTATACCGGAAGGACAGCGCGCGCCGCACTGGACGCCGTTACCGAACTGGGAAGACCTGCCAGGATCCAACTCGCGGTACTGGTCGACAGGGGACACAGGGAACTTCCGATCAGAGCTGACTATGTGGGCCTGAATATCCCCACATCGCGAAACGAAGTAGTCGCAGTCATGCTCGAAGAAACGGACGGTCAAAACCTGATAAGGCTGTACGAAAAATAAGTTTGCAACGCGAAAGCGTTCCATATATTACAGAAGTGAATCAGAGGAGGAAACAACATGCCAAACAAGCAACACGTCATAGGATATCTGCCGGATGAACGGCCACCGTTCTGGAAGCTGATCCTCTACGCGATCCAGCAGGTAATAGTAATGTTCCCGGCTACTATCGCCGTGGCTCTCTTAACAGGCTTCCATGTTTCAACTACCATCTTTGCAAGCGGACTTGCTACCATCTGCTTTATCATCGTAACGAAAGGCAAACTGCCCCTGTACTATGGTTCCAGCTTCTCCTACATCGCAGCGATCATCGGCCTGATGTCCGCACCTCATCTGGCAGACCTTGGGTTGAACGAGAGGATATCGATAGCACAATTCGGTATCGTAATGTCAGGGTTTGTATCGATAGCCGCAGGATTGATAGTCAAGCAGTTCGGAAAGGAATCCATCGAGAAGATCCTTCCTCCCACCATCACCGGCCCCATCGCAATGGTGATCGGCCTGACCCTGGCGGCAGTCGCGCTCGGTGATGCGTCTGCGGCTCCTTCGACCGTAGCAGCGACAGATACACAGCTTGCCTCCAACATGGCATGGATTGTTTCACTGGTCACACTGTTTGCTACCATACTCTTCTCGGTCTATCTCAAAGGTATCTGGAGCCAGCTGCCCTTGCTGCTCGGACCGATCGTCGGCTGTATCGCAGCCTTTATAGTGATGAAAGTTACAGGCGTGAACCTGTTCAAATCTCTGGACAACCTTTCAAACAGCCTGGTTGCCCTGCCCAAGTTTACTCTGCCCAAACCCTCCCTTGAAGCAGTTGCAGCGATAATGCCCATAGCAATAGCTACGATCCCCGAATCTACCGCCCACGTATATCAGCTTGACATCTATGTCAACAACCTTGCCAAGCAGAAAGGATCAGGCAAAAAATACGACATTGCGAACCGCCTGGGTCAAAACCTGATCGGCGACGGAATCGGCGACATAGTTGCGGGATTCATCGGCGGCCCGGCAGGAACCAACTACGGCGAAAACATCAGCGCAATGGCGATCACCAGGGTCTTCTCGGTACCGGTACTTATCGCCGCCTCAATAATCGCCATGATAATCTCCTGCTTCACTCCCCTCATTAATGCGATCTATTCGATCCCGCAGGCAGTTATAGGCGGCCTGGAGATCTACCTGTTCGGTGCGATCGCTGCACAGGGTATAGCGATCCTGATCGAGAACAAGGCTGACATGTTCAGCGCAAAAAACATCGCAGTGATCGCAACTATCATGGTCATCGGTGTCGGCGGCCAATATCAGTTCGGAGGGAACATTCCCTTCTTCGGACTTAACGTACCGTGCGTGGCAGGAGCAGCGATATTCGGAATACTCCTGAACCTCATCCTGAGCATCGGGCAGAAAAAAGAGAAAAAGGCCGTATCTCCTGATACGTCAAACAACGTAAACTAGAAAACTAAACGCAGTCCCTGGGAAGTCATACGAAAGTATCAGCGACCTCATGGACGCATAATAATGATCAGGCTCTTCAGCTGTGAGGAGCCTGATTCCTTTTTTACTCCTGTTGTTCAGGTTTCGGATCAGATTGCATGGATTGCATGGATTTATTTTCTCCTTCCATATCATAAACAAACAGATGGATGACGATGTTCATGCCCTGATCAGTTTTGACCGGTGCCGGCTCCGCCGGCAGGTCAGGCTCTGATCCACATTCTTCAGGCAACGGATCTATGTCAACTGCTGAAGTGACAGATCCAGGCAGATCATTTTTCTGCTCCTTTGGGTCGGTCCCGTTTTTCTTTTTCCTGCCATTGAAAAGTTGGATCTCAGAAACAAACATGTCTCCCTTGATGATATCGGTCAGCTTTTCCAATACCTGCTTCGCATAATGATAGTAACCGACAAGTACGACCAGATCGATACCTGTCTTTACAGATACCTGAACGCCATTTACCTCAACGGCGACGATATTGGGGTTCAGAAATCCGACCAGATATGTCGCGGCGAAGCATATGGCTACGATCCCTGCTTTTATGATGCCCTGTCTAAGCTTAATCGGGCAAAATTCGTTTTGAAAAATCGCACTCAGCGAACCAAGCACGATGTTGACGGCTATCAAAATCATAAGCCCAAGGCCAAGGCAGACGATTTCCATCTCCGGCACGCTCCTTTCGTCCGGCCAAGTTTTCCGTCCGGCTGCCAGTTGCCTGCGTCTTTATTCGGCGCACGCGCAGACCGTTCGACGTAATTTGAGAGCCTATGGCAGTATATTCAGCGAAATTCCGCATTGACAGACAGAATGACGCGAAATGTACAAGGCCCAGGGCACAAATTTTGTCAAATCCATTGTTCTTTTGCGAACCGGCAGCATATGATGTAGTGACTTGAAAGGAGGTGCTGCAATGCACGATTCCTGTAGGTTGCGTAACATCATAATTGCAGCCGCTGTAGGGTTTATAGTTTCATTACTGGGACTTTTCGGAGCTCTGACGGACCTCAACATAGTATATCTGGTCGTCCTTGGCATTTCCGTTTTGTCCCTGGCGCTGGTTGCATTCTATTCAATGCGAAAAGATCTTTATCGCACCAACCTCAAATGCCTCATTTACTCATCATTTATCGCTATCGCCGCTAGCTTGCTTGGAATTATAATAGACATATTGATCCTTCTGGAGCTCCCGATTTTGTTCGTGGCAGTAGCTGCCGGAACGATGGTGCTGATAGCGGTCTTTCAATTCATCAAATTCATTACACGCCGCGGGGTCTGCTGACCCCCGGCTCACATCTTTTTTAGGCTGTTTGAGGCCCCCCGCCGGTATTGACTCGGTCCGAAATAAACTTTATAATGATACCTAGACGTGTCTGCCTGCGTTGGGAGGATCTAAATGAACTGGTTAAGGAATTTCATGTTCGGACGCAACGGTGTAGATCACCTTTCGATAGCCGCCGTTCTTCTTGGACTTTTGATATCAATCATTACGTCCTTTATCGGCATCCCCTATCTGCGCTTGTTACCGCTCATACCATATGGATATGGTTTTTTCCGGGTCCTGTCACGCAATGTTTATAAGCGGCAGGCAGAGAACCGGAAATTTCTGTCTTTTTGGCTCACCGTAAAGAGCAGGTTCAACAACTGGAACACCAGAAGGCTCGATAAAGCCCATAAGTACTTCACCTGTCCGTCATGCAAAGCATCGCTTCGCGTACCCAGGGGTAAAGGAAAGGTCATCATAACCTGCCCCAGATGCAGGCACGAAATCACCGGAAAAACCTGACTTGAACAGTGGAGAATATATAAATGAAATACGTCGTTATACTGGGAGACGGGATGGCCGACAGGCCGCTGGATGAGCTCGGCGGAAGGACACCCCTGGAAGCGGCCGATATTCCGGCCATGGATTTCCTTGCAAGGAACGGTGACGTGGGACTGGTAAATACCATCCCCGGAGGGATGAGCCCGGGTTCCGACGTCGCTAACCTTTCGGTCCTCGGCTATGACCCGTCGGTATACTATACGGGCAGATCACCGCTGGAAGCGGTAAGCATGGGTGTGTCTTTAGGACCCAATGATATTGCGATGCGCTGCAATCTCGTCACACTGTCCGACAGTCCGGCTATCGAAGACGCAATTATGGTGGATTATTCCGCCGGAGAAATATCTACAGATGAAGCAAGGCTCCTTATCTCAGCCCTGCGTGAAGAGTTCAGATCCGAAAATGTCGATCTTTTTCCCGGCGTAAGCTACAGGCATTGCCTCGTTCTTCGAAACGCCGAAACCGGGAGCAAATGCACGCCGCCCCACGACATATCCGGGCACCTGGTAAAGGAACACCTCCCAAAAGGTCGTTATGGCGAACTGCTCCTTGGCCTGATGGAGCGCTCCCGTGAAATACTGCGAAGCCACCCGGTAAATCTCTCGCGA
>JAAYMG010000347.1 GCA_012521525.1 Clostridiales bacterium
CGGCTCCGTTTATGGTAAAGTCGAATTCCCTGGGCTTCTGGATCGGCATATCTTTCGGTTGTTTGCCGTTCTTCAGCACGTCGATCGCCATAAGTCCGGTCTGATATCCAAGATTATAATAGTTGATACCCAAAGTTGCAAGCCCTCCGTTAACGACCATATTCGCTTCTCCGCAAATGGTCGGCACCTTGGCTTCGACTGTGACGCTGTAAACGGTGGGCATAGCGGATGCTATGGTATTATCCGTCGGCAGATACAAAGCGTCGCACTTATCCACTATCGATTGTACTGCCTGTTGTACCTCGTTCGTATTTGATACGGTGACTTCAACATATTTGAGTCCGCGTCCTTCCACTATCTCTTTAACGATCCTGGCCTGCAGTACTGAGTTGTCTTCGCTGGAGTTGTATATGACTCCGACTGTCTGCACATCAGGCACAAGTTGTACCATCAGATCCAACTGCTCCTCTATCGGGTTCATATCCGATGTACCGCTTACATTTCCGCCCGGCTTTTCGTCCGACTCGACCAGCTTGGCGGTCACGAAATCGGTCACCGCTGTGGCCAGTATCGGGATCGTTGTGGTCTTGCCTGCGATCGCCTGAGCGGAAGGAGTAGCGATCGCCAACACCATATCCACCTTATTGCTTACGAACCGATCGCTGATCGTGGACAGGTTGTTTGTGTCACCTTGCGCATTCTGATAGTCGATTTTAATATTTTTCCCTTCTTCATAACCGTTATCCTTGAGGGCATCGATAAATCCCTCCCTGGCAGCGTCCAATGCCGCATGCTCGATGATCTGGATGATCCCGATCTCAATGACATCGGATTTTTTCTCGCATCCCGCTACCGTAAAAAGCAGAAGCAGAGCGATAAAGATTGAGATTAGTTTTTTCATTGCATTCACTCCTTGCATATATTAATTTTGTTTGGATATTAAAAAATCGCCCCTGAAATACAGGGACGAACTTTCATTCGTGGTACCACCTTGCTTCGTTGTGTTTGCACAACCTCAGTAGGGCAACCATCATTGCCCATCCACTATAACGGGCGGATCCCGTCACGTCCTACTGGGTATGTTCAGGTACATACCGTTCAGCGTGCGACTCTTGGGATGTATTCACGACGACTTATATCCGCTTTCTCGCACCGACCGAAAGCTCTCTTGAGGATTGGCATCGCCGCTACTGGTTCCCAGTCACTGCCTTTAGCATATTGATTAGATAAAGAATTATTGTTCGCTATTTTAATAGATTAATGCGTTTTTGTCAATAACTATTTTTTAATTTTTCAGGTCGTCCCCCATGAGCCCATCCTGCTCAAGTATCGTGCGCAGCACTGATATATCCGCGGAAACGTCCATAGCCGCACTTTCAAAAAGCCTGTCGATCAGGTTTTCAAAAGCGTGGATCACGGTATCCAGCGCGTCCTTTATTTCCTGCTTGGCTTTCATGATGTTGTCGCCCTGAACAGGCTGACGGTCGAACTCCCTGTAAGCATTGAGGAGCTTTATCGTCGTGGGCAGGTAGTATGACAGCAGCCGTCTGACCTGGCGGAGTTTTTCCGGATGCTTCTCAACATAATCTATTATAAAGCTGGTGATTTCCTCCAGCCTCTTCACTTTTTCGGATACATCCCGGTCCGGTATGGCAATACCGGCTTCCCGTATCAAACGTATATTTTTCTTTGCATCTTCGATAGTATTTGATGATTGGGGATCTGCTCCCGGCACTTCTTTCGAAGCTCCTGCGGACCTTCTCCTCTCTTCCTCTTTCTGCTTCTCCTCCAGCTCGCGCTTTTTCAAACTTGCCTGATGTTCCAGATATAACTCGTAGCTCTCACGGTTGAGCATGATAAAGGTCTTTTTATCATCGATATGAGCTTCCGGAAGCATCCCGGCACTTATCATCTTCCTCAGATCTTTAGCGATATATTTGGGGCTAAGTCCGCTGTGATTTGACAACTCATCGATCCTGCACGTGCTTCGCCCGTTTATTATCTTAAGGTATTTCCGGAACCGCTTCAGCCTTTTGCGGAGCATCGACCCCTTCACTTCCATGATGACGCCGGCCCCCAGCACGGTCGACAGCAGCACTGCCTGCATCGGAGCGATCACTCCCCTGAAAAGCACGTTCATTGCAGACAGCACGATCAAAGCTATGCCAGCGATTCCGATCCCGATGCTTCCAAAGATCGTATACAAGATCCCTGATACTTTTCCTACATACCTGTAAGGAAAATTGAGATCCGATTTTGGAGCCTGATGCTTTACCGGCTTCTTATAGGAGCCTTTTGCGCGTGTTTTATACATGCCGGGGGTACGCAGGGCTTCAGCCTGGATGGACGCAATGGCCTCTCTGACTTCCTCGAAAGCCATATCCAGCGCGCTCTTTACGGTGTTTCCCACGTTGCGCCCTATGTCCCGGGCTTCACCGGAACCCAGGATATCCCTGATCATTTCCCTGAACTCATTGCCAAGAACCTTGAAATCATCTTTGTTCATTCTGATTTCCCGCCTTCCGGTTCCGACATTTTTTACGTGCTCAGGTTTAAGTATATATTAGATGCAGTTTATTATCAATATGCATCGTTTGAGCTGTCATGAATAAAAGCAAGGGAACGCATCGATCCTTCTGAAACAATGCGTTAACACCCTTGGCTTTCGGCTGGTTTTTTTCGACTGTCACATCTCGATCAATCGTCCGCCAAGCGCTTTGACTTCATCTGCATTGTGAGTCACCATTATTACAGTGCGGCCGCCTATATGGTCTTTGATATATCCGATCGTCTCGTCCCTGGTGTTTTCGTCAAGCCCCTTGAACGGTTCATCCAAAAAGATGATATCGCTTCGGGCCATTATCGCACGCACGATAGCGACCCTCCGTTTCATTCCTCCGCTGAACTCGCCCACCGGTTTTGCGAAATCATCTATGCCAATACTCTCAAGGTGGGCTTTTATCTGCGTTTTATCTGCCTTTTTGCCGCATACCAGGGCCACGTTTGAGACAGCATTGAAGGCCTCGCAGAGCCGATCCTCCTGGAATACGGCGCTCTTCAGGTGGGGTACCCCCTCCACAGAACCGCTGTCGGGATGGAGAAGTCCCATCATGATATTAAGAAGCGTGGTCTTCCCGCATCCGGAAGGCCCCATGATACAGGTTATCCCGTTTCGCTCCATGGTGGCGGAAAACCGGTCCAGGACCAGGTTGTCCCCGAATTTTTTTACCAAATCAGAAACTACGATATCCATAACTACGACTTCTCCAATCGCATATAAAACCGCTTCAGAAGAAACAGGAATATCTTCTCGAAGAGGATACTTACAAATATGATCACCACGGTCCACGCGAACAAATCCGCAGAGCTGAGGTATACCTTTGCCTCATAGAGCCTCTCACCTATAGAGCCGTCCGGGATGCCGATCACTTCTGCCGCTATCCCTGCTTTCCAGGACATGCCGATCGATATGGTGCAGGCTGACAGCAAATAGGGCTTTATTTGAGGGAGGTATATATACTTCATCTTTTTCAGCAAGCCCACGCGGAACAGCTTTGCCATCTCCAGCAAACCCGCATCAGTGCTTTTTATCCCCTGCAGCATGTTGGTATAAATGATCGGCAAAACCATCAGAAAAGATATGAAGATCGACAGGTTTCTCGAACTGAGCCAAATCAGGCAGAGGATAATGAACGAAGCAACGGGCACGGACTTGATCGCGTGTATGAATGGCCACAAGGTCACTTCCGCGATATGGAACCTCCCTGCTATGATGGCAAGGACGCAGCCGATAATAAGGGCGAGGAAGTAACCGAACATTATCCTTGCAAAAGAGAAGGCTATGGTTTTAAAAAAGCCGGCCTCGGCACAGAGGCTTACAAGCCTCTGTGCCACGGCTACGGGCGTAACGAGCAGCAGTTTCCTGTTCAGAAGCATGGCACCTGCCTGCCAGAGCACCAATGCAAATAAGATCGCTGCAGCTCTTTCGATCCAATATCTGTTCGGGCGTGATCCGACTATGTGGCGGGATTTGAACTCTCCTCCGGACTTGCCGCCGTGGTGTCTATTTCTGCCTTGCATAGTAAAAATCATC
This sequence comes from Clostridiales bacterium, assembly GCA_012521525.1. GTDB lineage: Bacteria > Bacillota > Clostridia > Oscillospirales > JAAYOS01 > JAAYOS01. Next base: position 4,094 of record JAAYMG010000347.1, read on the forward strand.
GTCCGGC
>JAAYMG010000348.1 GCA_012521525.1 Clostridiales bacterium
AGGATAAACGCAGGCAAGTATTTACTGCTAATGCATACGGTCAACTCCATCGGGGATGAGATCGATTCCGTCTCGGCAGCCGCCATAATAGGAAACCTGGAAAACGCGGATGCCATCACTCCCGACCAGGCTTCCCTCATAATGGCCGCACTGTCATCCAGGAGCATGGCGAGCGTCCCACCGTCTTTGAGAAGAAAAGTGCGGGCTGCCATACTGAAAGAGATGCTGATCGTATGCAGCGATGAGTCCTGATGACAGATGGATCCCGGCCCTTGGCGGCTGACGCTTCGATAATCCTATCGCAGTTGCTTGAAAGGAGGCACATATCATCATGCTTTGCCAAAATTGCAATAAAGAGCAGGCTACATGCCACTACAAGGAAATAGTGAACGGAGAAACACACGAGGCGCACCTCTGCGCAAGCTGCGCTTCGCAGTTGGGTTATACTTCCATTTTTAACTGGAGCCCGGTCGTCGATTTCGGCTTCGGCCTCGACAACCTGCTGAGCCACATGGCAAGCTCCGATTTTGCCAGGCTGAGGCCGTCACAGGTATGCCCGCTGTGCGGCTCGACATCAGAGGACATAGCACGCACCGGACGTGTCGGATGCGCCATTTGTTACGAAACTTTCTCGAACGTACTTAACCACTTCATAACCAGGATCCACGGAAACACGTCCCACTCCGGGAGGATCCCTGCAGGAGCCGGCGGAAAAATAAGACTGCGCCGCAAACTCGATTCCCTCAGGGCGGATCTTCGCAGGGCTGTCGAGAACGAAGAGTTTGAACGGGCAGCGGTGCTGCGCGATGAGATAAAGAAGCTGGAGGAGGAGATGAAGGATGAATAAGAAGTGGTATAAGCGCAAGGGCAAGGAAGGCGACATCGTCCTATCGACCCGGGTGCGTCTTGCGAGAAACCTTCGCGACTATCCCTTCCCCGGCAAGATGACGCCCACACAGGAGCGGGAAGTTGTCGACGCAATAGCAAAAGCCATGGCTTCCAGCCCATCCGGAAACGACTTCCAGCTTATAGAAATATCTTCGCTTCCCGACCTTGAGCGCCGTACCCTCATGGAAAAGCACCTCATATCGAATGACCTCGCAGAGGGAAAGGGTGTCCGGGCGATGCTGCTCAGCAGCGACGAAAGTGTCAGCATCATGATCAACGAGGAGGACCACCTCAGGATACAGGTGCTCGGCGCCGGCCTGTGCCTTGAAGAATGCCTGAAAAAGGCTATAGAAATCGATGATGCTCTCGACAGCAATCTCAAATACGCATTCGACGAAACACTGGGATACCTTACAAAATGCCCGACCAATTTGGGGACCGGCATACGCGCTTCTGTCATGCTTCACCTCCCCGCCCTCACAAAGAGCGGCGCCATCCGCAGCCTTGCCACGAGCGTAGGAAAGCTTGGATTCGTTGTCCGCGGGCTTTACGGAGAGGGAAGCATGGCAAAGGGAGCTCTGTACCAGATTTCGAACCAGATGACCCTCGGTTTTGACGAGGAGACCATCGTAAAGCGTTTGGGCGACGTACTGGCGCAGATAATCGAGCATGAGCGCAATTATCGAAAAGAGATGCTGAAAGCAGGGAAACTCCGGATCGAGGACCAGGTATGGCGTTCAGCGGGAACTCTCGCATATGCAAGGAGCGTATCGACCGACGAAGCCATGCAGCTGCTGTCCGACCTGCGTATGGGTGTCTCGATGGGACTGTTTGAAGCAGACATCGAAAAGCTGAACAGCCTGCTCTGGGAGATCCAGCCGGCCAATCTGACAAAAGCGTCGGGAAAAGAACGCCTTACACCCGAAGAGCGGGATGTCAGGAGAGCGGAACTGCTCAGAAAGGCATTTCAAAGTTAGTTACAATATTTAATGAATAGTTTTGAGTACCAAATTTCTGAGCAGTATTATAATGCCGATATTTTATGAGTAGTATTTCATATATAACAAACGACTGATGCAAGTAGCCATCGGTATGATTATCAATCATTTGAAAAATCTATCGTTATGATTTATCAATCATATGTTTGATCGA
>JAAYMG010000349.1 GCA_012521525.1 Clostridiales bacterium
ACTCTCCGCATCCACCGGAATCCATGCGTTCCCGGCATATGTCCGGGGGGAACACAGAGTCAGGCTTGGCAGCTATACATCGATCGAGAAGGCAAACGAAGCGGCGGCAAAGACCGGGCTTCAGGGAGCGACAGGTGTTGGCGGCTCCACAACATGTTACACGGTGACAATAACTTCAACGGGTGAGATAATATACGAATTCGATGCAGGCAGCGAGGCTTTCCTGGCGATACAGCCGACCGGAGCCGCATATACCGAGACATGGTTTAAAGGCTACAGATACGCAGGTGCCTTTGAATACCGTCGCAACAACGGTAATGATATAACTGTCATCAATGTCCTGCCCGTAAGCGAGTATACAAAAGGTGTTCTTCCATATGAAATGAATGCGAACTGGCATCCTGAAGCGCTTAAGGCACAGGCAGTCTGCGCGGCCAGTTATGCACTCTCAAACAGAACCAAACACAGATCATTGGGATTTGATGTCTGCAATACTACCGACTGCCAGGTCTACTTGGGCCGTAATGCCGCAAACGCAAACTCCGATGCTGCCGCCGAAGCCGTTAAAGGCCTGGTCCTTACATATAATAACAAAATCTGCTCTACAGTCTATCACTCGTCAAACGGCGGCTCTACTGAAAGCGCAAAGAACATATGGGGTACCGATTATCCATACCTTCAGGCAGTGCCCGACAACTTTGAGGACCTTGCGAAAGCTAATAACGGAATATGGACTTATGAGTATACGAGCGATGAGATCACGTGGATCCTTCAAACAAAGGGTTACGACATTGGAAAAGTCGTGGACGTTTATGTAGATGAATACACACCTGCGGGAAACGTATACAGGCTGGCGATCATAGACTCAAAGGGGAAAAAGCTCACATTCGAAAAAAGCGCAGCAAGGACGATTTTGAACAGCAGCACGCTCAATAAGTATACGCATAGCCAGAGGTATACGATTTCAGGAGGGATCCGCTTCAACGTAAACGGTGGGACCGATGTGATCGCGGCGGAGAGTTATGCGATCGGAAAGAACAATACCGTCTCAAGGCTTTCGGGAAGAAATGACATTTATCTGATTTCCTCAGGAGGCCTCAGTGTACTGAAACGTAATACAGACAGCTTCATCGTATCCGGCAGAGGCTGGGGACACAACGTCGGAATGAGCCAATATGGCGCTAAAGGAATGGCTGAGCGGGGATATACGTTCGACCAGATCCTCAGTTACTACTTTACCGGTGCGGTCGTCCGCCCGAATTCTCCGGATTTGTCATAACGATTTCACTTTGCTGATGCAGAAGTGTATAGTTTAGATAGTGTGTCTTTGCTGATAAGTAATGATAAATATTACGAGTAAAGTCAATAATAAGTACAATAAAAGCATGAGTAAAGTCAATAATAAGTACTATATATTGAACTTGATGCTTTATTCCGGAAAGAAGGACAGATCATCAATATTATGAAAAAAAGCGATTTCTATTACGACTTGCCGTCAGAGCTAATTGCGCAGACCCCTCTGGAGAGGAGGGATGCCTCCGAGCTGATGCTTCTTGACAGGCAAACCGGAGAATATTCATTCCACCACTTCTATGATCTTCCGGGGCTGCTCCGTCCCGGAGATTTGCTTGTTATGAACAACTCGAGGGTCATCCCCGCAAGGCTGATCGGCGAAAAGGCAGGCGGAGGGCCGGTCGAACTGGTGCTGCTGCATGAGTCCGGAGACCTGTGGGAATGCCTTGTAAAGCCGGGAAAGCGCTGCAAGCCCGGAGCAGAACTGATTTTCGGCGACGGAATGATGACAGCTGCCGTTGAGAAGATCACCGAAGGCGGAAATCGCCTTGTAAGGTTCAACTATCAGGGGATCTTCCTTGAGGTCCTCGAGCGGTTGGGACAAATGCCTTTGCCGCCTTATATAACCAAAAAACTGGATGACCCTGAGCGATATCAGACAGTCTATTCAAAAACTCCCGGATCGGCTGCAGCGCCGACGGCAGGGCTGCATTTCACCGGCGAACTCCTCGAAAAGCTGAAGGGAATGGGCGTAAACATAGCTTTTATTACGCTGCATGTCGGACTTGGAACATTCAGGCCGGTAAAGGAAGAAAACATTGAGGACCATTTGATGCACGCCGAGTACTGCATGATCCCCGACGAGACTGCAGCGGCGGTGAAAGAGGCCAAGAATTCCGGCAACCGGGTCATTGCGGTCGGGACCACATCCTGCCGTACCCTGGAGGCATTTTTTGACGAGGATGCAAACCTCATAAGGAACTCGGGATGGACCGATATCTTCATTTACCCGGGATACAGGTTCAAGATAATGGACGGGCTCATCACGAACTTCCATCTGCCGGAGAGCACGCTCATAATGCTTGTTTCCGCATTTGCCGGCAGGGAAAACATTTTGAGAGCATATAAGGCGGCGATCGAGAAAAGGATGCGCTTTTTCAGCTTTGGTGACGCAATGCTCATAATATGAGAAACCGGGGTGGCACTTATGTTCAGGATATTGAAAACAGAGGGACGTGCAAGGCGCGGCGTTTTTGAGACTCCCCACGGGACCGTGCAGACTCCTGTATTTATGAACGTTGCGACACAGGCGGCCATCAAGGGCGGACTGGATGCTTTCGACCTCAGACAGGCAGGATGCCAGGTGGTGCTTTCCAATACTTATCACCTTCATCTCAGACCGGGCGAAGAGATCGTGCGAACGCTAGGCGGTCTCCACCGGTTCATACGCTGGGACGGTCCGATCCTGACTGACAGCGGGGGATTCCAGGTATTTTCCCTGGCGAAGCTGAGAAAGATCGATGAAGAAGGAGTTTCGTTCCAGTCTCATATTGACGGGCGCAGGATCTTCATGTCGCCTGAGGACAGTATAAGGATACAGTCTTGCCTTGGCTCTGACATTGCCATGGCATTCGATGAATGTGTTGAAAATCCGTCACCGCGAGACTATGTGAAGCAGTCCGCCGACAGGACTTACAGATGGCTTGTCCGGTGCAAATCGGAGCTTGAAAGGCTTAATGAGCTTTCAGACACTGTAAATCGTGGTCAGATGCTGTTTGGCATAAACCAGGGAGGGACCTATAAAGACCTGCGTGTTGAGCATATGAAGAAGATCGCCGAATTGGATCTCCCCGGCTATGCCGTAGGAGGACTTGCGGTAGGAGAGCCGACTGAAGTAATGTATGAGATACTGGAAGAAGTCGTCCCGTTTGCTCCTTCCGACAAGCCGAGATACCTGATGGGCGTAGGCACTCCGTCAAATATTATCGAAGCGGTCGCAAGGGGAATCGATTTCTTCGACTGCGTGCTTCCGGCAAGAAACGCAAGGCACGGGCATCTGTTCACATGGGACGGTGTCATCAACCTCAACAACAAAAAGTATGAAGAGGACCCAAGCCCGATCGATGAGCGATGCGAGTGTCACACATGCAGAAACTTCTCGCGGGCTTACATCCGACATCTTCTGAAAGCGGGGGAAGTGCTCGCACTAAGGCTTGCTGTGCTGCACAACCTGCACTTTTTCAATAAACTCACAGCGGACATACGATCAGCACTTGAAGAAGACAGGTTTGAGTCATTCAGGAGTGAATGGTCCGCCCGGCTTTCAACCAGAATATAAATATGTCTTGCAAAATATTGGCTGTTTCTTTATAATGAACAAAGGCTTATTGCCGAAGGAGGTGAACGAATGAGACTCTTTTTACAGGCTACAGATGGATTTGACATATCGACTATCGGATCTTTTATACTGCCTATAGCAGTTACTGCGCTGGTATTCTATTTCATGCTGATCCGTCCTGAGCAGAAGAGGAAAAAGTCGGTTCAGAAGATGCTCAGCGAACTTAAGGTGGGAGACGAAGTTACGACCAGAGGCGGCATCGTCGGTAAAATCGTAAAGATCAAGGACGACAAACTGACGATCGAAACTGGATCTGAACACGCCAAGATCCAGATCATGAGATGGGCGGTCATGAGTACCGGTTCTGACGCCGGAGCCCCGCAAATATAATCCAACAAGTTGTACTTTTTCGGACTGCAACCGAATATCCTTTAGAAGAAAGGAAAAAGGAGTGGTTGCAGTGCGCAGAGCGGATGCTTCCGGACCCGGTTTCAAAAGATATATGATATCAGTCCTGTTCGGGAGCTTAGTAGCGTTATTGATTTCACTTTTGCTCCTGATCCCGCTTTCTGCGTTGATTCTGGCCGGAGTACTTGACGAAGGGCTTTCGGGATTCGTCCTCATTGTCATTGTCGCGGCAAGCTCCCTGGCCGGCGGTATCATTTCAGCAGGAAGGGCGGGAGGACGTTGGTTGCTTGTGGGACTGGCCGAAGGTATAATGCTGATGATCTGGTTTGGAGTGATAGGCCTGTTGTTTTACGACCGTTTCGTCCCAAGCGAAAATGGCCTTGAACTGTTGCTGGCATCCGTAGCCGGCGGAGTACTGGGCGGCAGGATAGCTGCTCCGAAAGGCAGGTCATCCAGGGCCAGAAAAGCCAGGAAATAGCTGTTGATATGCTGTAAATCGCATATACGTATTATGGTGGTGTGTTTGTGTCTCTACACACCACCGTTAATATCTTATTAGGCTTTTTGTACAGATTACTGATACATCAACAATAATTTGGTTCTGTTTGAATTATCTCCTTTTCCACGATCAAATACTGCCAGATCAGAGCATGTAGTTGTATATTTCGATACGCACACTATATGTTGTTAATTTCCACAATCAAAATTCGAAGGATGTGCGCCCCATATATAAGGTAAACATAATATTGTTTACATAATATTTGGGTAAATTCTACAAAGTTGCCTGAACCCGTTGATAGCGCTTGCTTTTTGGAGAGAATTGGCTTATATTTATATTCATCAGTATTATGTCAAGTGGAGAGAATATGAAATTCGGTGTGATCGGCGTAGGCAATATGGCAAATGCCATTTTGGAAAGCATATTGGATAACGGCGTTTTTTCGCCGTCTGAAATAGTGCTTTACGATCCTTATTCAAAGGTTATTGATAAGTTTGTCAGCAAGGGCTGCTTTGTTGCAGATTCACCGGATGAGCTTCTGGATCGTTCCGATCTTGTTTTGTTAGCCGTCAAACCCGGCAATATAGAACAGGCACTTGGCAATCTCACGGTAAATACAAGCGGAAAATGCATCGTTTCAATAGCCGCAGGTATTTCATCCGGATACTTGAAGAAATTTCTGTGCGAAGGCACTTATGTTATCAGAGTGATGCCAAATACTCCGATAATGGTCAAATGCGGAGCGACGGCGATCGCATTTAATGACGGAGTACCGGAAAAGTATTGGAACAAAGCCGTATCGATATTTTCAAATGCCGGTTCCGTTTGCTTCGTTGATGAGTCACTTATAAACGCGGCAACAGCCGTTAACGGATCAGGTCCTGCATACTTCTTTACTATGGCAGATGAGATGGTAAAGGCTGCTGAAGAGCACGGGCTTGACCGTGAAACGGCACTCATTCTTACTGCGAAAACGATGGAAGGCGCGGCAAGGATGCTGCTTGAAAGCGGAAGATCTCCTTCCGAACTTGCGGATGCGGTTTCATCACCCGGAGGAACTACGCTTGCTGCATTGAATGAGATGAAAAACAGCGGGTTTTACGAGGCCATAAGAAAAGGAATGGCAGCCTGTGCAAAACGCGCATTCGAGTTGGGAAAGTAACATATTATCCATCATAACATCCGGACATCCCTCATATTATTTTGTGAGGGAGGGAAACGCCATGAAGCGAATCCTTATGAAGGTCTGGGATGTGCCGGGAAACACGTTGCTTCCTGCCCTGATATTTTTATGTATTTGCTTTATTATAGGAGCGATCACGGGCTGCATTGTGGCCGCCAACGGGGGCGACAATGCACAGCTTGCTTCAGTGGTGGCCGATTACACGGTACTTTCTGACGTAAACTTCTGGAGTGTATTATTTAATATATTACGATTTCCGATCATTATAATCCTTTGCGGACTTTGCGTTTTCGGCACTATAATGATTCCGATAGTAGTTGCCGTTAGAGGATTCCTGCTGCTGTTTACCATTACAACGTTCGTAAGGTTGTTTGGCGGGACAGGTTTGCTATACTCATTATCCCTTTTTGGTATACAGTGCCTGTTTGTTTTGCCTTGCATCCTTCTGCTCGCTACGCAGGGACTGGTTTCTGCGAGCATTTTATTCTCTCTTGCATCATCAAGGGGAAAGAAACTTTCGGGTTCCGTTTTTTCTGGCGCTTATTTTTTTCGGATGCTTATTTGCTTAGGTGTGCTTTTGTTTTGCGCTTTGGCAGAAACACTCGTTACACCCTTTCTTGTGTCTTTAACGATGGATAAAATCTTACCATAGAGCAAATAAAAGTAGGGAAGTTGGAAAAGTATGAATGGCTTGCAACAGCAAATAAGAATGTTCGAACATTTCCTGGAGTTTGAAAGACGTTCCTCATCGAACACCGTTTCATCTTATGTAAGGGATGTCAGGCAATTTGCAGATTACTTTATCAAACGCAATATCCGTACATTTGCCGAAGTATCTCCGATAATCGTATCGGAATATGTTAAAGATCTTCAGGAGTCCGGCAAGTCCGACTCAACCGTGATCCGTGCCATAGCATCCCTGAAATGCTTTTATAATTTCCTTATGCAGAGGAATGAAATCGTATCAAACCCGATAAAGTCGATCGTCCCTCCCAAGGCGAAGCGGAAACTCCCCGAGATCCTGACAAGCAAAGAGGTCGATCTGCTGCTGGCACAGCCAAAGAGCGTCGACTCAAAGGGGTACCGCGATCGTGCGATGCTTGAGGTATTGTACGCCACCGGCATAAGAGTTTCTGAGCTGATCGCGCTCAATGTGACCGATGTCAACCTGAGCGGCAGTTTCCTGAAGTGCAGCGGTTCGGGTAAGGAACGCATTATACCATTGTATCCTGCAGCGGTGCGGGCAGTATCGGACTACATAAACTTTGCCCGTTCACAGTTGATCCTCAACCCCAATGAGCCTGCCCTGTTCGTAAACATAAACGGAAAGCGGATGACAAGGCAGGGTTTTTGGAAGATCATAAAGTACTACCAGGAAAAGGCCAATATAAAGAAGGAAATCACCCCGCACACGCTGAGGCATTCTTTTGCCATCCATCTGCTTGAAAACGGCGCTGACCTTCGCTCGATACAGGAAATGCTTGGACATGTTGATATATCATCGACGCAATTTTATTCCAACCTGGTCAAGCAAAGGCTGCGGGAGGTATATAACAAGTACCATCCGCGGGCAAACTGAAAAGTCGATACGAGATCAAGAAGCTGAAAACAACGGAGGATATTCGAAATGCCATTGTTTGGGTACAATTTCAACAAGCCCGGTAAAGGTGTCGATCCGGATGCTCCCCCAAAGCATCCCTTTCTTCTGTTCTGGGAACTCCTCGGGCGTAAGTTTTTCAAGTATGTTACGCTGAATATAATGTACCTTATTGTACTCCTGCCGGTCGTAATTTTTGCCTACGCCGCATTCTACGGCTGGCTTGCAACGGTCATGCCGGCCGATGACGGGACCGTGGTGTCATTTTTGCTGGATTTGTTCGCGGTAGTTTATAATTTTGTGCCTGCCGTCCTTCATATCCCGCTTTTGATAATATCCCTTTTGCTATATGGCCCGTTTACCTGCGGGTTGACATATATTCTTAGGAACTATGCGAGAGAAGAGCACGCTTTCATATCCGACTTTTTTTCAAAGGCCAGGGAACACTGGAAACAGGGCCTTGTGTTCGGAATCATAGACGTGCTTGCCGTTGTGATCTTATGGGTCAATATCAACTATTCAAAGATAATTGAAGCAAATTCCATCAGCATGGAGCTGTTTGCCGTTTTTATTAAGTACCTGACGATAGTGCTTTTTGTCTTCTATTTGTTCATGAGAAACTATACTTACCAGATGGTGGTAACTGCTGAATTGAGCGTTCGGGCAATTTTGAAAAACGCGCGGCTGTTTGCCATTTTGGGATTGGGCAGGAATATTATCGTCTTGCTGGGAACTGCTGTAACAATAGTTGTTGTCTTATTTATACATCCGATAATCGAGATTTTTACCGTACCGCTGATTGCCCTGAGCTTTATCAATTTCCTGTCGGTATATACGACTTATCCCATAATAGAAAAATATATTATAAAACCCGCCATGGAAGCCGAGAACGCAAGGCGTCTCCAGGAGGAAAAGGAAATCAAGGAGAAGCTCGGCAAAAGGGGAGGGGAGTTGCCGCCCGAATTAGGCGGACCCGGTGCCGGAAACATGGACATCCTGAAATCTGTAAGCAACAGCGATTCGTCGGGGGATGAACCGACTGATCAGGCAGGGGAATCTGACCAGGTTGATAACTGAGCTGAGCAAGAGCCAAGAGCAACAATGAAGTATAAGTGTAAATCAAAAAACCAAGTTATTTAGAAAAGAAACAACCTTTGCACACTTCAAACGAAAGTCGTACAAAGGTTGTTAAATTATTAACAAATATATTATCCGACTATATCAATCAAATATGTTACTGTCTGGCAGTTTCAATCCTTGGGTTTTATTTTCGAAAGCGGATTGAGTGCAGTTGCCGCACGAATATCTTTGCTGTCAACATGAGTATATATTTGCGTTGTGTTAAGATGCTCATGTCCCAGGACTTCCTGTAGGGTCCGCACATCGACACCGCTTTTCCTCATAAGAGTTGCCGCAGTATGCCTGAGCTTGTGTGACGAATATTTTTCAGGGTCAAGCCCGGCCTTCAGCAATGCGTTCTTGACAAGGAGATGCACCGCGCTTTTTGAGATCCGCGAATTCTGGCGCGTTACGAACAATGCCTTCTTGGCATCGCCGCTGAGTCCGGTGATGCTGCTGCGTACTTCAAGCCAGCGGTCCAAAGCCTCGCGGCATGCATCGTTAAGATACAGCACACGTACTTTGCCGCCTTTTCCGAATTCTACTCTTAGAGAATCCTCCCGGATGTCGCTGACGTTGAGGTTTATAAGCTCGGAAATACGCAGCCCGCAGTTCAGAAACAGCGTAAGGATGCAATAGTCACGTTCCTTGTTTTTGCCGTCCACAGCGCTGAGCAACTCGATGCTTTCATTTTCTGAAAGGTACCTCGGAAGGTTTTTTTTCAGTTTCGGTGAGTCAAGATTCAATACAGGATTCGATTCCAGTAAACCGGCCTTTAGGGTTAGGTATTTATAAAATGATTTGATAGTTGCAACTTTACGGGCGCGGGATGAAGCACTAAGACCGATACCTGAATCGGGAGAATTGTAACGAAGTTCACGTTCACGGCTCAGGTAACTTAAAAAGTCATACACGTCGGTCAAAGAAATGGATTTTACAAAATCGAGATCGATATCATTAATGGAGATCTCATTGAATGGAATGTCGTCAGGAACGAGACCTCGTTTGTATTTCATGAACCGGAAAAAAGTTCTAAGGTCAAGATAGTATTCATCTACGGTTTTCCTGGAATGGCCCTTGATCGTTTCGTGGTATGTAAGAAAGCTTCTTATTATATCAGGTACTTCTTCGTAGCTGTTCATGGTCTTAAACCTCCCTTCACCTGAACAAAATTTTTATTTTGTTGAGGTGTATCTATTTCTATTTTAAGGCAATAAAGGATTCCTGTCAATCCTTCCCCGTCATTAATTATGATTTGTTGAGTAATTTAATGATTTATAAGAGTTTCTCTTATGAAGCTTTAAGATAAGTTTTTCTTAAAATGCTTTTATCTCTGATATTCTCAGACATATAAACTATGTCTGTTATAATAAGCAATGTTTGAATACTGAATTAAGATTGAATTCTGTATAATGTGTTTACGATCAATGCATTTAAGCATTGCATTCAATGGTTGCTAGAACATTGCACCTAAGCGATCCATTCATAGATTGATTTCGATGGTTGAATTCGATCAATTCGCTTCATTCTTCAATGGTTTCAATCAATGGAATTATCGAGCCGATGTCAAAGCAATTTCGTTCAGTCAAAATTACAGGTTCAACATCACGCTTATATAAAAACTTCTCAATTGAATCGTAATCCGGATGATCTTTCAGACTGCCTGTAAAACAAAGCTTATCGCGGCTTATTTTTCCTGAAGCCCCTCCTATAAATCCGTGATCATATCCTGGCAAGTCGATATACCCCCGGCGGATCCTCAATACGTCGATCCCCTTTTTTTCCATGGAGTCGGCAAGTCCGGGATCTGCTGTTATGACGGCTTTTTCATTGACGATGCAAACCGAACATCTTGCGTAACCCTGGTTGACATGGATTATTTCGATGCCGTTTTCTTCGCAGAATTGCAGCAATCGAACATCTGTATGGGGGACGTTGCAAAATAAGATTTGGCCGATCCTCAATGCATTGAGCGGTATATCACTGGGATATTTTGAATCAAACTTAGCTGCGCCTTTAATGATATCCCAGTTTTCCAAACCGAATTTCCCGCATGAATTTGCTAATCTTATATAGGTCTCGTCGTATGTATCAGAGGAAACTATCAAGCTGTTTCCTCCCAGATGATGCGTAGTAAGGTCTGCATGGCCGTTTACTCTTACATCGACTGAACTGCATGATGGAACAGGTATTATTTCAATGTCTAGTTCTCTAAATGCTTCACCGACGAGCGTCAGGTACGATTCCCCTATCGCAACTGCTTTAACTCTCCCCTGCGGCAAGTTCGGATGAAGAACAGGACGATATCTGCTCAAGAAAATGGCTCCTTATAAATTACTCAATATATGCTCTATATTACTCGCTTCTGATTGCGTCGATCGGATTGAGGCTGGCCGCGCGCATTGCGGGAGAAACTCCGAAGAGCAGGCCGCAGAAAATCGAGATACCTTCGGCTATAAGGATATGGCGGAGCTGAAGGCTGAATTGGATTTTCGTTATTTCCGAGACGACTGAGATCGGGATCACCGAAACGATTATTCCTAAAATACCTCCTATTGCGGACAGTACTGCGGATTCGGCGAGGAAACTGAGCATGATGTCCCTTCCAGTCGCTCCCAGGGTGAGATATATCCCGATTTCGCGTTTGCGTTCTATTGCCTGGGACATCATCGTGTTCATGATGCCTATGCCTGCAACGATTATTGCAATTGCCGCAATCGCACTTATAAACATTGCGATAAGGTAAATCACATTGTCTATCCTGTCACGGATCCCGTTTATATTCTCAAACCTGAAACTGTTGGAATTTCCGTACTTTCTGTTGAGGTAGGAAACAGCTTTGGCCGCAACAGATTCATCGTCGGACAGTATTACGACTTCATCGACCGTATCTTCTTTGACAAGACGCATCAGCGATGTATACGGTACATAGAAAAATTGCGGGAGAGTATCGCCCAAAAGCTGGGAGATCCCGTCTTTATGCGATGATACCACCCCTATTATCTCATACTCCTCAAAGTTGGTGCCTACATATATCCTGATAGATTTGCCGACTATGTTTTTGCGCCTGTAAACCATTTCGGCAAAATCCGAGCTGATAACGATGACGTTTTTTCCGGCGTTAACGTCGATCCGGTTCAGCATACGACCGTAAAGCAAATCGACTTTCAACACATCGCGCATCGTGTCGTCAACGCCGTAAACAAGGGCATTTCCCTGCCAGTTTTTTATCCTGTACGATCCGTATCTTACCATAATTGGCATTGACTTGTCTATGCCCTGTATATTTTCGGCAAGCTCATAAGCGTCCTGGCCTGTCAGCGCTATGCCCTGTGAGATCGCTATTTGCTTTGGGTATATCATGATGCCGTCAAGCCCGATCCTGTCCAGCTGTTCTGAAATAGCCGCCCTGCTGCCATCCCCAAGGGTCAGGATCAGGATGACAGAGGCAACGCCTATTGAAATAGAACATATCGTCAGCAAGGAGCGTATCCGGCCTCTCAAAAAGTTGCCTAATGCCAGTCTCAATATATCGGTCAGCTTCATTGTATTATCACTACTTTGTCCCCTTCGGAGAGGCTGTCGTCCGGAGAGAGGATGACTTTGCACCCTTCATATAATCCGTATTTGATTTCTACTGTGTTTGGCATCTCATATCCGGTCGTGATGATCCTTTTTCTAACTCTCCCGTTTTCGACGGTATATACCACTTCCCTGTTATCATCGTCCTGTGATATCGCTTCATAAGGCAGGGTCAGGACATTTAGCTTTCGTTTTGTGTATATATAAGCCTGTATGCTGCTTCCGGGGATGAGTTCATGATCGGGATTCAGTATTTCGACGACTGCCTCAGCATATCTCTCCCCTTCCCCCTGGATGGTCAATTGCGACTTTATCTGTTTGGATATCTCGACAACGACTCCATTGTAGATCCCTTTGAAAGCGTCTCCCGTCAGGCTTACGGGCATTCCCTTTTTAACCTCTGATATATCTGATTCGGCAATCGCTATTTTTGCTTGCATACGACTTAAATCTGATACTACTGCACATTTTGTGATCGGCGTTACGGATTCCATTTCCTTAACATTCAGCTCAGTTATGACGCCGTCTATCGGACTTATGATCCTGAAACCTTTAGAGTAAGACGTATAGCTTGATTCATCGTATGCCGCCTGGGCAAAGACTTCAACAAGCCGGTCCGTCATATCCTTCTTTTCAGGTGCGGTGGTATCCGTGGGCAGCAGCGACATTATCACCTGCCCCTTTTTCACGGAGTCGCCCAAGTTGACATAGATTTTGTCCACGGTGGCATACTCCGATGAATACAGATTAGCTGCGAAAATCTGTTCGATCGTACCTTTTGCGCTTACATTGAAAGTAATATTGCTTAACTTGGGAGTAATGCATCTGACGTATCTGACATTTTCCCGGGTCGTAAATAGCCACATTGAAGTGCATATGGCAAGAGTAATAATGAAGATAAGTATACTTCGTTTCATCAGTATGCACCTCAAGCTTAATAATTTTTTTGAAGAGTGGTTAAGATAAATGTACTAAAGGCATATTGCTTCAGGCATTCCATATCAAACCGAAAAGGGGATGTTATTGTGATAGCTTGCTGTGTTAACTGTGTATATCAGTCGGACGGTGTATGCATGCTGGACCGCGCTACCTCGATTGGAAAACCAAAGCAAAATGAAGGCTGTATTCATTATGTCCCCACTTCGGAAATTCCAAACGCGTCTATGATGAAAGACGGGGAAAAATAATCGCAAAAAACAATGATAAGAGATCAGCTAAAAATCCGCAAGTTCAGGGTTTTCCTGTACTTCTTCTGATTGTAGCTTTAGCGAAAATAAACCACCGGCTATGCCGGTGAGAATAAGAATCTTTAGATACAAGAAGACCTCCTTTTGCTAAAATGAGTGCAGGTTCGCCAACCGTACAAAGCAAAAGGAGGTCAT
>JAAYMG010000350.1 GCA_012521525.1 Clostridiales bacterium
ATTGTGTAACCAAGGGCTATCAATGCGTATATGCTCCCCAATGACAACCCGTTAATTACCTGTTGAAGTAGATTCACCGGTGTTTCCTCCTGTCCACGCTAAGCAATAATCTTATGACAAACAAGGGCGATAGGCATCGCCCTTGTATATCACATCATAATTCAGACTCAAAACTTATATCAGTTGGACTTCTCGGCGCTTGCCTGTACGCCGTTCTGCAGACCGATAACGACGATCGATTTGATCGCGTTGTGGTTTGCGTCAATGGTGATGGTACCTGTAACACCCTCAAAGTTCGTCGTTTTTTCAAGCGCTTCCCTCAAAGACTCGCGGTCAAGCTTCTCTGCGCGTTTCAGACCGTCGATCAGGAACATCGCGGCGTCATATCCGAGAGCGTTGAAGGCATCGGGCTCTTTCCCGTACTTCTTCTTGAAGCTTTCGATGAACTTCAGGACCTTCGGGTCGTTGTCAAGTGAAGAATAGTGGTTTGTAAAGTATACATCGTTCAGTGCGTCAGCTCCAGCAAGATCAACAAGGGACGGGGAATCGAATCCGTCCGCACCGAGTATCGGCGCATCGATGCCAAGAGCTCTTGCCTGTTTTATTATGAGTCCGGCTTCCTCATAGTATCCGGGTATGTAGATCACATCGAAATCAAGAGCATTGATCTTTGTCAGGATCGCGTTGAAGTCTGTTTCCTTGGCGACATAAGCCTCTTCACCGACGATGGCTCCGCCCTTCTCGGTAAACTTCTCGGTGAAGTTCTTGGCCAATCCCTTTGCGTAGTCGTTGGATGTGTCAGTGATCAGAACTGCTTTCTTCGCTCCGAGCTTGTTGAACGCGAAATCAGCCATTGCAGCGCCCTGATATGAGTCCGCGAAGCAA
Organism: Clostridiales bacterium; assembly: GCA_012521525.1. Taxonomy (GTDB): domain Bacteria; phylum Bacillota; class Clostridia; order Oscillospirales; family JAAYOS01; genus JAAYOS01. The sequence goes on from JAAYMG010000350.1 coordinate 886, forward strand.
ACCCTGAACGCATACTTCTTGACGTTGCCGTCTGCATCGACAGTTACATCGTCGGCAGTAGCGGAACCGCTCAGGACCGGGATCCTTTCCTTTTCGGCAACAGCTATCTCGGACTTGAATGCGCCGGAAGTGGCAGGACCAAGTATCGCCAGGACCTTATCCTGGGATATCAGCCTGTTGGCGATTATGACCGCTTCGGAAGGCTCGGATTTGTTGTCATATTCGACTGCTACTATCTTCTTTCCGTTAATGCCTCCCGCAGCATTGACTTCTTCGATAGCGAGCTTGATGCCGTCTACGGAGCTCTGGCCGTATGACGCAACGCCTCCGCTAAGCTCATAGTTTATTCCTATCTTTATCTCATTGGAATCGGCTTTTGAGCAACCCGCCGCAATGGAGATAAGCATAACAAGTGTCAGCAGAAGTACTAATTTTTTCATAGCTCCACCTCAATTCTGTTAATTGTTAATGATTGTATCCTGTACCCCACGATTTGTCAAGATAGCAATTTAGCGCAATAGATACAAAATTGAATTGTAACGCTTGTCAATGTTTTGTATGTTTAATTAGTTTCCCATACAAAAAAAATGAACAGCCGGTTGTTGGAAAAAAGCGGAAGGGCAAAGTGGATGACTTTGCCGATCTAAGTCGACACCCAGAGGGGCATCGGAAAATTTTAATTTTGGGTGGACAGATAATCGGGATGTGAGGATATCACTGGACTCGGGGGCAGATTCCTTGTCCTGCCAGGATATGCCCCAGCCTGTCATGCATCGCAGAAAAGAAAATGGACAAGGGATCTGTCCCCCTGTCCACTGTGCTTCGTTTCCGCTGTGCTCCGTTTCGACTGTGCTTCGTTCCCACTGTACTCCGTTTCCAATGTGCTTCGTTTCCGCTGTACTTCGTGTCCACTGTACTCCGTTTTCAATGTTCTCTTTGTCCGCTGTACTCTGTGTCCGCTGATTGCTTTTTATTCTGAAAGTACGGCAAATGCTTCCTTGAGTTCGAACACGTCGTCGTTTCCTACCAGCAGGCGCGCCTGCCCGTCGAACTCGACAAGATAGCTCTGGCTGTTGAACCTGTAAAGCGAAAGCGTCATGGTGTGGAAGAACTCCGTGTTGCGGTTGAACACTATTTTGACTTCAGGATCCTTGAAAGGAGCGGGTTTGTCGGTCTCTCCGTCAGATGTCAGACCGGTGATCGCGTCAAGGAATTTCTTGACTGCGGTGCTGTCTCCCTGGCGTCCGTCAATTATATAACTTACTTCTTTCACTCCGGATCCGCTTTCACCGTCCACGCTGTTGCCGCGTTCAAAATAGATCATAAGTGTTTCTCCGTCAACCTCGACTTCCATCGAGTCGACTGTCTCCCACTCCATCAGGCAAACGTCGTCGGGGCGAAGAGAATCAAAGTCGACCTCCAGAAGGTCATCGACATCACTTGCCGATACTGTATACACTATCCCCGAATCTCCGGCCATAGCGTAGCAGTTGTCGTCAACATAATCCCCGAACATCAGCTTGAAGTCCCCGTTTGAGAACTTGACGCTGACAACGGCGCGGGGGCTGTCAAGCCCATAGTCGGCAAGCTCGTCACCAGTCGCAAAATAATCGACGCAGCTTACCCACTTAATGCCTGAAATATCCCTTTGAAGATTTCTTACCTTGTCAGACCCTACAGGAGAATATACCGTATTCCCTTCAACGGCAAACTCATAGAACCATTTGTACGCATTCGTATAAGTAATACCTTCATGCTTGTCTTTGTACACGATCTTCTTCAGGCCTTCGGGAGTTTCTATCGAAATCTCCTTTGCTGTCGTCAGGTCAGGGATGCTTTGTCTTACGACCATGTCCAGCAGTGTTTTGCTGTAAGCAGTGTATAAGCCGGAATTCACCATGTAGACTTTATCACCCTGGCCTGTATACAGGTAGTACTCTCCGGTCACTTCATTTTTACTGCCGATAAAATAAGTATACTCAGTACCGCCGGAAGTAACGGTAATTATGCATTGCGGCTCCTCAAGGCCATATTCGGACAGCGAACCGGCCTGATCGATCGAACGCGATGCCTTGATATCGGAAATAGCAGACAACATAGTCTGGACCTTGCTCAGGTCAAGCGGGAATGCACCGTCCTCGGCGTATTTCCAGCGATTGTTCTCTTTTACAAGCCTGATCCTCTCGCCTTTATATTCCCATTCGAGCCTCTCTACCGCATTCGAATCATGGGATGCTACGGAAATCTCCTTATTGCTGGCGCCCGCATTATCCTGTCCGGAAGAAAGCCTTGAAATCAGTGAATATCCGATCGCCACCGCGGCAAGTACCGCGATGAGGATCAGCATTCGCGTCATTCGCTTCATTACCTGCGTCTCCTCCTTACCCATACGGTGATCCCGGCTATAAGGAAGACAGCCGGCACGATCCCGACGATAAGTATGCTCCAGCGTGTCGCAGCGGATGCCGGAACCATGAGTGTTTCGTTCCTGATTGTCTTCGGATGGATCGAGATCTTTTCTTCCCTCTCACACATCCAGTTCAGCGAGTTCAGGAACAGGTCATAGTTTCCGCCGGATACCATATCGTTTATTGACGGCTCCAGCAAGCTGGACGAAGTATACCACACGATTTTCGACTCTGTTTCATCGGACTTATCTGTTATTGCGACACCCAGGCTGAACGGTCCTTCGATGTCCCCTTCTTCCTTTTCAGTCGTGGTCATGTTCATGCTGTCGACCTTTGAATATGCGCTGTCTGACGTGGTGAGCAGCTTAGCCACACTCACCGTATCACGCTTATCGTCCAGTTCTTTTATTCCCGCGGCAACAGGCATAAGCACATAATAACCGCCATCAAGCAAAGGATCGGTTATAACGTGTGTATTGATCTTGGGCAGCAGATAGTGTGTGTACATGCTAAGGCAATACTTTGGGTCGCCTTCGAGAACGATGCCTTCCGCCAGTCCGACACCGTAGTCTTTCATAAGGGCGTAAAGATTTGGCATGTCTTTGCCCGTTACATCGGTAATGAGCAGCAGGTTCCCGCCGTTGCTCAGGTAAGCTTTTATCTTATCTATCTCGCCCTGAGGTATATCGGATGCAGGGCCGTTTATTATCAGGCAGTCGGCATCCTCCGGAACTGCCTCAACGGTAAGCAGATTGAGCGATTCCGTGTCTATGTTGTCTTTCGCTATTACATTGCCCAGTGTCGTGTTAAGTTCCTTTTCGCCGTGGCCGGTCAGCAAATACGCCTTTGGCAGATTGTCGCTTGTAACATAGTCTATGGCGCTTGTGACACAGCTCTCGCCGTAGAAATCGATCGTTCTCTCATAAGTGGTGTAATCTATTTGCGGCACATAAATTTCATAATAACTGATGTACTGGCTTCTGTCACCGCTGACAACGATCACACTGTTTTCATATACGGTCGAGGTCGTATACTGCTGTACAAAAGAGGGATATACTACCGGGTCTTTCAATATGACTTTGACCCTGTCATTGATCGCCTCGTACCTTCTCAGCATGTTCAGCAGCGTTTTGTCTTCATTGCCCGTCTGTGCAAGGAGATATATCTCAACGTCCTTGTCGAGGTTCCCCACGATCTTCTCCGTCTGCTCGGAGATGGAATAAAGCTGGTTTGTCGTCATATCAAGTTTTGTGTATGTGGCCGGGAGTTTGTCAGTTATCATGATCACTCCCGCTGCAATTGCGATAACTATGAAAGACGATACTGCACTGTACATCCCGATGCGGAATGCGCGGCTCTTAAAAAACGACTTTATGGCTCCCATCAGTTCCACCTCCGCTTTTCAAGCGACTGGATGGTCAGAAACACAAACACGAGGCTTACCATCACGAAATATACTACCGAAGTGATGTCAAATACCCCGTTTATGAAGCTGTAAAAGCGGTCGAACATCGAAATCCCCTTCATAACGGTGGGGAAAAGGCCCTCGAAGGAACTGCGGGACGATATGAACATTACGATCAAGCCGATCTCGCATACGAGCCCGAATATGACGGCAAAGATACCGCTCTTGACCAGCAGTCTTATTATTATGGACAACACCACCACTAAAACCGCCATCGCAATAAAGGACGACATCGATGAAGCGGAAACCAGATTTGCAAGCTGGGAAATGAAGAAGTTGATAAGCATCGCAATAAAGCTCAGGACTGCAGCGACTACCTGGCTTTCGGTCACCGACGACAGGAACATGCCCACCGAGATAAGTGAGGCTCCCAGCAAGAAAAACGCAAAGATCGATCCGTAAGCGCTGAGTAGATTGACTTTACCGTAACTGCTAAGGATCAATGGATAGAAACATATTATGGCTACCGGTACTGCCAATACTATCAACGCTGCAAAGTACTTTCCCAGAACGACCCTGGTCATTCCCATCGGCAGAGAATACAGGAGCTGGTCTGTTTTCTGCCTTTTCTCCTCGGCTATCATTCGCATCGTGATGATCGGAATGGCCAGGATGTATACGAAACTCATCTGACCCAGGGAAAATTCGAAGTTGGACACATAGCCCTTAAGATTTATGGCCATGGTGTAGATCCCGACAAAAAGCAGGATAAATGCGGCAAATACATATCCGATCGCACTGTTATAGTACGACCTGAGCTCCCTTCCGATTATGGCCCTCACTGTTCATCTCCCCCCTCATTGCCGGTTTCCTCCGTCTCTTCCGATCCGGGTCCTTCATAAAACTCGTCCGATCCGTCTCCTGACATGCTTTCGAGTTCGGCGTCCTCCTGCTTTTCGGCATATACTTTTGCGCCGTCCTTTGCTGAGGTCAGTTCAACGAACACGTCCTCAAGGCTTGCGCGGACATGGTTCATTCTGAGGATCGGCCGGCGGATATCGCAGAAGGCGAAAAACACCTTCTCGCTGATGTCTTCCTTGCCGTCCGTGGTGATGGCGACTTCAGCCCTGCCGTCGTCTCCGACCTTTTTATAGCTTATTTCGAGTATGTTGATTATGCCTGACAACGCGTTCCTGACCTCGTCCTCTTCCGCCCTCACGGTGAGCTCTATCGTAGAGCTTCCGGAGAAAAGTTTCTCGAGGTTTTCCGGCGTGTCACAGGCAACGAGCTTCCCGCGCGAAATTATCAGGACATTGTCGCATAGCGCGCGCACTTCCGACAAAATATGGCTGCTTAAAATAACGGTATGGTTTTCTCCGAGGCTTTTTATCAGTTCCCTTATTTCGATTATCTGTTTCGGGTCAAGACCCACGGTGGGTTCATCGAGAATGATTATCTCGGGGTCCCCCAATATCGCCTGCGCGATCCCCACACGCTGCCTGTAACCTTTGGACAGGTTCCTTATGAGCCTGTCGGCAACCGAGGTTATGCGCGTAAGCTTCATCACCTCGTCGATCCTGTGCTCCCTTTCAGCCTTCGGTACGCGCTTTGCCTTCGCAACGAAATCGAGGTATTCATATGGAGTCATGTCGGGATAAAGCGGCGGCTCCTCCGGAAGATAGCCGATAAGCCTTTTTGCTTTATCAGCATCTTCGAAGATATCATAGCCGTTTATTGAGACACTTCCTGAAGTCGCGGCAAGACAGCCCGTTATTATGTTCATGGTGGTGGTTTTCCCGGCGCCGTTGGGCCCGAGGAAACCGTAGATTTGCCCGCTGGGGACGGTAAAGGACAGATCCGACACGGCAGCGTGGTCACCGTAAATTTTGGTTAGGTTCCTGACTTCAATCAATCAGCCTCAACTCCCGCTCATAAATTAAGTATCTCTTTGATATTTGACATCGGGTTTGCCGAGAAAAATATATCAATAAATTATGAACAATTTGTTAACAAACAACCATAAGCCAAGGGTAAGCCAAGGGGACGGTTCTTCTGGCTGGTGCCAAGGGGACGGTTCTCTTGGCTGGGATAAAGTCAACGCCAGTGCCAACGCCAGGGGGACGGTTCTCTTGGTTGAAAAATGTCAAGAGAGAAGATTAAGATGAGTTCATTGATTATAATAAGTTGGGAATGCATCTTTCAGCTTAAAAAGCCAAGATGTTAATCACAGCCAAGAGAACCGTCCCTCTGGTTGTTGTCCCTCTGGTTGTCCCCCTGGTTGAAACCCCTGGATACCCAGCCAGAAGAACCGTCCCCCTGGTCGACCCTGGTCGAAGCCAGGAGAACCGTCCCCGTGGCTCCTGTGGCTTGGTTTGGTTTTGTTAGTGTAAAATTACTATGGGAAAAAATTAAGAAATAAAAGAAAAGAGTATCTCCCTGTGATATCATGTAATTTGATAAAGAAC
>JAAYMG010000038.1 GCA_012521525.1 Clostridiales bacterium
CCTGTTTTTGCTGCAGCCTTTTTCTTACATCAGCTCTGTCGTATCCGGGCAGACAGATCAGTCAGATCTGTTTTTTTCGATCATCACTGATCTGCCTGAAATATTCTGACCGATCCCGGTTGCCTTAGTTGCCGGCAGCTCCCCATTGTGGATCCGCACCGGTGCAATCAACTATATAACTTGTGCTATAAACATACCCGGCTATAGATCCACAGATACTGTCTTCCATTAGCTTAACGATAGTGCTGCCGTTTATACAGCTCTTGATTTGCGCATATGAGTAGCCAACAATGCCTCCGATGTAGTTTTCCCCTGTTACCTTTGTCGAACTGCCGGTGCTGCACGAAGTGACGTAGGTATAAGATTCGGTCATCCCTGCTATGCCTCCGACGTATTGTGTTCCTGTCACCGCCGTGTTGTCAAGGATGCTGCTTCCTTCGACCTTTGCATTTATTGTCAGATATCCCGCGATGCCTCCAACGTTTACGGTACCGGTCACATTTACTGTTCCGCTGACTTCACAGTCTCTGACGTAGGCAGCCTTCTCCAGGTATCCTGCGATACCTCCGGTATTGTTGTTCCCGCTCACTACTGTGTCACCAACGACATTGCAGTTTTTAACGCTGGAGTAATTTTCTTTCATGTAGCCCGCTATGCCTCCGACGTATCTGTTTCCGGTCACCCGGGTTTCGTTCATTGTCGTGCCGTCACCGACTTCACAGTTTGATATGCCCGTATATCCGAGCAAATAGCCTGCGATACCTCCGACATAGTCCGTTCCGCTCACCGAAGTGCCTATCACTCTGCAATTTTCAACTGTCACAGATTCATAGTAGTAACTTAGTGAGCAACATCCGACAATACCTCCGGTGTTCCTGCCCCCACTGATCTCAACCATGCTGCCGGTACTGCAATTTGCGATTCTTGTTCCTATAGCAATGCTTCCTGCAATCCCACCGACATTATCGCTAATACCGGTAACCTTTGTGGTCCCTCCGACGTGGCAGTTTTCGAACAATGAATTCTGATCTGACACTCCCACTATCCCGCCGATTTTTCCTGCATCGGACAATCCGTTCCTGTCGGTTTCCGTCACTGTCGTGTCATTGCCGGTATTATACCATTTGACTACACCTGTCTTGACATACCCGGCAACAGCTCCGACAGCGCAGACTCCGTTTACTGTTACTGTGATAGTAGTTCCGGTTCCTTCGGTACCGATTATTTCAGTTGCATCGGCAAATCCCACGATGCCTCCGACATATTTTCTTCCGGTCACTGTCGGGTTGCTGCCGTCTGAGTTCTCTTCAACTTTGCATTGAGTTATCTTTGAATAAGCTTCGGCATATCCGACGATTCCCCCGATATAGAACCCAAGTTCATTTCCGGAGAGCGCGCTGTTGTATGTCACTGTTCCATAGTTTATGCAACTGGTAACTGACGGCGCGTATTGCTTGTCCGAAGAAGAGATCCAGCCTGCTTCATTAAGTCCGGCTATACCTCCGACTGTATTGTATCCCATGATCGTGCCATAGTTTCTGCAGTTTATGATTTCGCCAATAAAGTAAATGATATCCGACGTTCCGTTTATTGCCGCGATACCGCCTGCCCTTTTGTTGGAACTGACATTTGCATGGTTCTCACAGTCTTCTATAGTGCCATGGTTCTTCAGCGGGCGGCTGTACAGACAGTGAAGGATCAGGATCCGTCGTTTGCGATCGTTCTGTCTTCACCGGATCTGCATGGATCGCCAATGCCTGGACCGGCAACAGCGATATGATCATGCAGAAAACGAGCGACAGACAAATAATTCGTTTGCTCATACCCACAATCCATCCTTTGCTTTATGTCTTTGTACTTTATGAATTCCTTTACTTATTGAACATTTTCCTGCCAATGGCAAATCGTTTGAAGTGATCCCTTCGCTGTATGAGTCCACAGTCGTCTTATGCGATACGATCACTTCCGGAACTCTCTGAATCCCATAAGATAGCCGGGGATCCTGTTTGCAGGTTTCTTCAGTGTCTCGTGATAGCTTCTTTCTATCTGGGTATAGATCTCCCTGACAATCTCCATCATCCGCTGCGCCGACTGTTCATCCGGGCTGCCCCTGGCTTTTTCGCACCCGCGCAAATGCAGTTCGACTTGCTCCGCGGCAAGCAATACGCTCTCTTTCTTCCCGGTCAGCACCTTTCGGACTCGCGCAAACCAAAGTATCAGCAACGAAGAAATACTGCCGGCTACTACGAGATATGTAATGATTTCCGGCATTTTGCTTCCCTCTCTCAGACCTTAGAACGTTTATTCTCAGGATATGGTAGCAAAAAAAAACGGCATGGCCGTTTTTTGCGCGAAATGCTGTTTTAACTGCCTGAAATGTATGCGGCGCCGTTGATGGTTTACTTGTTGAAGGTTTACTTTCCGTAAGCTATAATACAGGTATGTGTTAAAGGATGTGGAACATTGCTGAAGATAGCAATATGCGACGACGATATACGGGAGCTTGCCCGCATATCAGATCTGCTCAATCAATACCAGAAAAACAAAGGAATCACGCTCAGATATGATGTCTTTCAGAGTTCCGTCGAGCTTCTTGAGGCAATGCGGAGACATCCATATCAGATACTGATATTGGACATAATGATACCCGGGGTGAACGGTATCCAGGCGGCCCAAGAGATCCGGGATTTCAACGATGAAACCAGTATCATATTCCTGACCTCGTCTGCCGAGTTTGCCGTGGAAAGCTATTCGGTAAACGCCTATTCCTATCTGCTCAAACCCGGCACCGCGGACAGCCTGTATCCCGTCCTGGATAAGCTGAACCTGAAAGCGCAGCGAAAGGAGAAAACACTGATACTGACGCTTCCTGACGGGGTGACTCGCTTACCCTTTTCCCGTATCGAGTTTTTGGAGGTAAACAATAAAAAGCTGCTGTTCCATCTTGAGGATGGGATCGTGCGCGAGATGACGGGAACTCTTTCCGACTTTGAAGAAAAGCTGCTCTCCCGGCGGGAGTTCGTCAAGGTGCATCGCTCATATATATATATAGTCAACATGGAGCATATCAATCGGCTCAGTGCAAAGGATCTCTCGACTTACTCAAACCGTATCGTCCCCGTATCCCGACTGCTGTTCTCCCAGGTACGTGAGAAGTATATGGATTACCTTTTTTCGGAAACGCCGGCCAACTGAGATCCCGTCTGATCGTTGTTTCAAAGCAGGGAGGAAGGTATGGAATTCAGAAAGCTGACGGTCGAAGAAGCTGAAAATTTCATGATCGAAGCATTGGAACTGGCCAGGCTATCTGCAGACGAGGGCGAAGTACCGGTCGGATGTGTCATCGTCTGCG
>JAAYMG010000351.1 GCA_012521525.1 Clostridiales bacterium
AAGCCGGTATATCGCTCGGTAAGCTGCAAGACATAATCCGTATTGCGTATCATCTCTGCAGGACAAGCAAGAGCAGCGGAAGCTTTGGCTTCCATAGTAAAAATATCATCTTTGAACCTGATCCCGAGGATTACGGGAATGCCGACAGGCTGCGTTATCTCTACATGGGCGATCCTGCTCAACCCGGCCACATCTGTCCGAACACTTATGTCCGGCTGACCGATCACCAAACCCGACTTGAGAAAACCGGTTTTTTCGATTATTGCTCCGGCTTTCTCTGATGCGGCCTCTTTTGCCGCCCTGTATCCGTCCCTGTCCAGAATAAACCGATACAACTTGCACTCCATTTTGCCGTAAAGATCCTTCCTTTGCCTGACTCCGACATAGTCAGTTTCGTGCAGGCTGTGTGATCCAAGATCGGCTATTTCCAGGTAGTTGCCATCCTCGTATGCAATTTGCAATATAAGCACTGCTCTGTAAGCCGCTGCATTTATGATCGCATAATGGCACAGGTAAAACCCCATAAGAAAGACCATGCCAACTGCAACCAGACACAGGGGAAGCACTATTGTATATTCAAGGATCGAAGCCGTACCTCGTTCATTGTTCTTAAACATTGTCAGACCCTTACAAGATCAGGATTTTCCGAAATAGAATTTTCTGACTGACAGTTATCCATGATTATAAGCCGAAATCAAAGTTCAAAATCATTTATGAGCTCCCTCTCACGGCCTTTGATCGCATTCCATATATCGGTAAGCAGCTGGCCAATTTGCTCCCTGAAAGCGATCCCGAGAATTATTGCTATTGCGACCAGTATAATAACTGCTATGATTTCTGCCGCACCGTCTCTTTGTCTGATATGATCGATGAAGCCTCTTATGCATTTCCTCATTTATATACCTCCAATCAGGGAATAAACGGAACCCTTTCGAAACGGACCACATGTCATGCTATATTCAGCCAAGTCAAACCGTACCGTTAGCCATTATCGGTACCATTACCAATATGAGAATACCAATAAAAGTCAGTACTATCGGGAAAAGCATTCGTGCCGAAGCCGTCTCTCCTTTTCGGCGGACAGAGTGTTTTCTCTCATTCCAGCTTTCGTCCGACATCCTCCTCAGAAAAGCGACCAGTTCACGGTTCCCCTTTGACAGGTTCTGAAGCAGCGCGGATATGACCTTATCTAAAAACTGGTCACCGCAGCGATCGGCGAACTCCCTCAACGCGGCAGCTCTGGATACGCCGTTGTCGATCCTGACAGACGTCCGCTGCATTTCTTTATAAAGCAAACCGCTGTTGCTTTGCGCAGTCGCTCTCCATGCCCTATCCAGGATCATCCCTGCATTCACCAGCAGGGTCATCGTCGTCAAAGCGTCCGGAAAGTCCCTGCGGATCTGTTCCAGGTGCCGATCGGCCTTTTCATAGATGAGCCTGTCGTAGTAATACACCATACCTCCGGCTCCGGCAAAAGCGAACAAAAATGCGGTCCAGGCGTTGACCATTACCGAAAGCAGCAACAGCAGGATAAAAACCAGGCATGTGACCGATATCATCCTCGCCAGATGGATATGCAGATAAAAAGCTGAATCCCTGCGGCCATACAGGATACGAAAGCATTTCTCCAGTTTTCTGACATACTGGCTTGTACTGCCGTAACGGATTTTGGATAACAACTCAAGTCCGAAGGTATAGAGGCATTTCAGCGGAAACCTCCTGGCAGGGAGATCCCTGATCATGTGTTCAAACCGATGATTGCCCACGGACCAAAAATACACATAAAGTACCGAAAGCACTGTGATCAGCGACGACACAGCAACAAGTCCCGATGCTCCCATTTCCCGATACTCCTATGCAGTCTCTCAAAGTTCCGGTTTCGGCCCCTTTCTTCCTTAGCGGCGAACCAGTCTTTCTTATCCGCAAACGCTACAGCTCGATTTTGAGGATACGACAGGATATAAAATAGGAGAGCGCGAAAAGTACCAGAGCGACCGTAGATGATACCCTTCCTATGGCGGAAGACATATCCGCTATAGACGCTCCGAGGCCTTTCAGCAGCATCACAAACACCATCGGCATCACAAGCATCGCTAACTGCTCAGTTTTTTTGGCGGATACAACTGTCAGTATCTCCTGCCTAACCTCTATTTTGTCGCATATTATCTGACACGTAATATCAGATACTTCGCGGATATTCCCTCCCAGGCGGTTGCATGTCTCAAAAACATTCGCAAAGCTTTTTACTTCCTGCAAACCGCTCCTGGAACCGAATTCGGAAAGCAGCAGTTCGAGATTTTGATTGGCCGCAACACCATCGTTGATATGCTGAAGCTCGCACGCTATATAGCTGTCACTTCCATGCAGCGACTCCATATCCTTCTGCGCTGTTGCCAATGCGGCGAGAATATTAGCACCCGCACTGACGGACGAAGAAAGTGATTCCAGCATGTCCCGAAACTGCAGCAGCAGCTTATTTTTTACCGCCTCTGTACGGCTTTTGATATAGTACAAGTTAACATAAATAGCAGCAGCGATCGCACCGACTGCTATGGCAACTATATGCTCATAAAATACGTATCCCACAACACCGCCGGCTGCAACTCCGGCTAAGGAGCAAAGCAACACTTCCGCTTTTGATGGGTTGTATGACGAGTAGTCAGAAGGGACATGCACCATAATAAATCACACCCGCAGCCAAACTTATGTTAGATGTACACTGAGCGTCTGAACACTAAGCGTTCTATTTTTCCTGTTTCCCTATAGGCAGTTGCGCTATATCGTACCTGATACGCCGTAAAGCTTTAGCTTGTTTTCGTGCAGCAGGCTGTTTTTTGTCCTTTTCAGCCTTCCCGAAACCCTTTCTCCGGTGCTGCGGCCCGGATCTTCCTCGAACACGAAGAGTGGATTGAGCTGGATCTCTCCCCTGCGGTAGCCTGCCACCTCAGTGATGCTTATGACCCGTCTCGAGTGGTCACGAAGCCTGGAAAGGTGGATCATTATGTCGATCGCCGAAGCGATCTGCCTGCGCACCGCTTCCTGCGGCAGGCTTGACGTGCCCATGAATACCATCGTTTCGAGCCTTGAGAGCATGTCCTGCGTGGAGTTGGCATGCCCCGTTGACAGAGAACCGTCATGACCGGTGTTCATGGCCTGAAGCATGTCCAGGGCTTCCTCTCCCCTGACCTCACCGACGATTATACGTTCGGGGCGCATCCGCAGAGATGCCCTTATGAGCTGCCGCATCGTCACAAGTCCCGCGCCGGAAGAATTTGCGTTCCTCGTTTCCATCCTTATGAGGTTTTCTATGCCGTTGAGGCGCAACTCTGCCGAGTCCTCTATCAGTACGATCCTTTCGTCCTTTGGGATGAATCCCGCAAGAGCGTTCAGAAATGTCGTCTTGCCGGAGTTGGTCCCGCCGCTGATGAATATGTTATATTTGGCCCGAACCAGCATCTCAAGCTTTTCTGCGGCCTCCTCGGTAAGTGAACCGAGTTCTATAAGCCTGTCAACAGTAAACGGCTCGTCTGAAAACTTCCTGATCGTCAGGACAGGACCGTTCAATGAAATCGGAGGCAAGACTACATTAACACGAGATCCGTCGGGAAGCCTGGCGTCGACGATCGGGTTTGCCTGATTCACTTCGCGGCCGGCACGTCCTACGATCCTCTGAATAACGTCCTCAAGCTGATCCCGGCTTTCGAATCTGATGTCCGTGCGGTATGTCGTTCCCTCGCGTTCAATAAAAATCACGTCATGGCTGTTTACCATTATCTCGGTAATTTTTTCGTCCGAAAGGAGGATGTCCAGTATCCCAAAACCTCGTATGGAGCTTATCACCGCTGCGACGGCTTCGGCTCTCCGGGCTATCGACAAATACTTGCTTTCGGATCTTTCCGATATCATCCGCTCGATCCGTTCCTCCAGCTCCGCATCCGACATTTCCCCGAGGGGCAGCTCCTCGACAGCCAATCTCCGCACTTCTTCGGTCAATCTTTTCAACCTGTCCATTCTCTTGCCGATCCCGCGTATGCGAGTCAAAGAAGGGCATCATAAAAAGCCATTTCTGAAAGACGTTTGACTATGTGCCCGGGTGAACCGCCCTCATAACGGGGAGCACCCCCCAGGACTGCGAACCCGGTATTTTTGCTTGCGGTACCGCTTTTACTGCTAAACCTGTTGTAGAGTATCCAGGTCGGAGGGAAAGGGATATCGTCCCTTACGGCGATGATGTCCATTGCGGCGTATATGCGGTCAAGTTTTTCATTCGCGATATGCTCACCGTTTGAAACCAGTATATTGGCTGTTGCCTGCCTCATCAATTCAAGCTCAGCTCCCTCCAGCAAAAGGTCTGCGTCAACTATTATGTAGTCAAACTCGCCCGTCAGCTTCAGCTGCCCCAGAAGCATCCTGATATCTTCCTCTTCGATCTCCATCACTTCGGGAGCCGCTTTGCAGGAACCGATGAAACGGACGCCTTCCCCGCTCGTCATAACGGCACTCTTCAGCTTCAAAGCCAGGTTTGACCGCTTACTTTTGATAGCATATATCAAATCGCCTATGCGGACCCTGGATTCCGACGGGAAGAAAATCTCCGACGTCCCAAAGCGCTCAAGGTTCAGATACAGGGTCTTTTTGCCACTTGATGCGAACCGCACGGCACATGCCGCTGCCGCAGTGGATGCGCCCGACCCCCCTCCGCACGAAAAAAAACCATACACTTTCGTGTCCGATCCTGCACCTTCACCACGTTTGTCGCATTCGGCACCGGACGAATTTCCGGCATACACCGAAAGTATTTCGCGGAATATGGCTTCAGCCTTTTGATACTTGCAGATGGCAGTCCGTCCGTTGTGCTCGACGGCAGCGCTGTTTTCCGTAAACCACACATGACAAACGCCTTCAGGTATCGTCTCCGGGCTGATGTCAAATTTATCCGAAGCAATAAACACACAACTGCCCAGCTTCTCCAGAAAGCTCAATGCCTGTTCGGGGTCGGTATAAGAATATATCTCAATACTGCAGTCATCTCTTGATCCCAGGGCCGATGACAGCCTGTTAAGATAATTGGGGTCCCGGTCCAAAAGCACCAATCTTATCTTCATCGTGTCACCCCGATTTCTTTCACACCTGTTTCAACAATGCGATCTGACGGTTTCAGATTTTCAGACTCATTGGTATTATATTTTTCCAACTTTGGTTATTTATGGAATTTACTTTATTATATAGGATAATTCTTCCATTTTCAAGACCTAAATTCTAAAATTTTCCAGTTTTTTATCTGACGAGATTGAAAGCCTGGCTGCAATACGCTAAAATAGAATGACCGGAAATATTGACTACCAATGTAAATCGGAGGCTGAAGATATGAACGATCCCATGTTTGACAACAGCGCCATTCTCCGTTTTTTCGATGAAATAAGCGCGATCCCGCGCGCATCTTTCAAAGAAAACAAAATCGCGGATTATCTCGTTGAATTCGCCCGGCAGCGCGGGCTTTGGCATTACCGCGACGAATTGAACAACGTTGTGATCAAAAAGCCCGGCAGCGCGGGAGCCGAGGACCTTCCCCCCGTCATGCTGCAGGGCCACACGGATATGGTTTGCGAAAAAAATATCGGAACCTTGCACGACTTTGACAATGAAGGAATAAAACTGATCAGGGAAGGCAATTTTCTGCGCGCCGACGGGACAACACTGGGAGCGGATGACGGGGTCGCCGTCGCATACATGCTGGCATTGCTCGACGATCCTGACGCTGTCCATCCACCGCTGGAGTGCGTTTTCACGGTCCAGGAAGAAGTGGGCTTAACCGGCGCCGAAAAGCTTGACCCCTCGGTGCTGCAAGCGAGGACCCTTATCAATCTTGACGGCAGCCCGTTTGGTACCGCAGTAGTAAGCTGCGCCGGCGGCCTGCGTGCCGTCCTGACCAAAAACATAAAGCCGTCCGCATCCCCCCTTGCATTCCCTCTCCGAATCGGTGTGCGGGGTTTGGAAGGAGGGCACTCCGGGATCGACATCCACAGGGGAAGGGGAAACTCGATCAAGCTGCTCGGCAGGATCCTGCTGAAGCTGCTTATCAACTTCCCGGTCATGGAGATCGGCAATATCGAGGGCGGGGCGAAGGACAATGCTATCCCGCGCGAAAGTGACGCCCTTGTGTTCTTCATGTCGGAAAGGGATCTCACCGAAGCGCTGGAACTGCTGTCCAAACTGGAACAGGAAATCCGTGAGGAACTGCATGAGACAGATCCGCATTTTCGACTCGAAATCAGCCGTACCGAAAACAGGAATCTGACCTCCATTGGGCGCGTGGCAACGGACTCGCTGATCCGCATGCTCTCCCTTGCTCCGGACGGGGTGCTCAATCGCAGCAGCAGGGCAGGAGGATTCGTCGTATCGTCGATAAATCTCGGTGTTATCCGGACAGACCTGGATAAGATATCTGTCACCTTCAGTCTCAGGAGCTCCGAGGCTTCCCTTCAGGACAGGACCAAGGATCTTCTTACGTCACTTGCAGATTCCTTTGGTTTTTCCGCGGAATTCAACAACCCGTATCCCGGCTGGAAATATGCCGAAAATTCCCCTGTTCGTGATGCTTTCGTATCCGCATTCAGGGACCTGTTTGGCAGGGAGCTGGAAGTGCTGGCGATCCATGCCGGCCTGGAGTGCGGCCTCTTCTCAGAAAAGCTGCCCGGCCTTGATGCGATATCCCTCGGTCCTACCATCCATGACTTCCACACACCGCATGAAAAGCTTGACCTTGTAACGTTTGGCCAGACTTATTCACTGCTGGTCGAAGTGCTCAGGAGGATGACAAAAAACAGACTTTAATCCTCCGTTTATCCATGTTTTCGATCAGGTTGCCGCAGAATATCAGGGCGAGGTCCGGCAGGAATCTGAGACCGCAATCGCCGCAATCGATAATCTGCGACCGTTTTCATGGGGCTTCAATCAAAACTTTCCCGTATTGGAACCGCAAATAGCAGGCATTCATACACTGTTATTGAAGAAGGAATGCACTTCAATTCATAATGGGAGGTAAAGTAATGCCTGCTGAGAACATGCACATAAAAGAAGCAGTCTGCATCCATACAAGAAAAGTCTACGACTCATGTAAAGACAAAGACTGCGTGGAAAATCTCCGCGTATATCCGACAAGGTGTAGCCAGGCAATTATCGACAGGGCAATCAATGTAAAATGCCGCAAAGTTGATCTGCTCTGGGTATACATCGATGTGGAACCCGTATCTTTCAACCGTGGATTCTACACCGTCGACGTCAAGTACTTCTACAAGATAACGGGCGACGCATTCTGCGGAGTCGGCAAACCCCAGGAGATTACCGGCCTGGCGACCCACGACAAGAGATACATCCTCTTCGGCAGCGAGGGCAACGCGAGGATATTCAGCTCTGTGATGACTACCGGCGATGTTGACCAGCAGCTGATCCAGCGCACCAATATGCCGATCGGTGTCGTGGAAGTCGTCGATCCGATCTGCCTGTCTCTGAAGCTTGTTGAAGTCTGCGACTGCCCGAAGGGACGCGATCTCGAGCTCAACGAACTCCCGGCGGCGATCGCAAACTGCTTCAACGACGACCTGGTCTCGGGAGACAGCGAGAAACGCCTGTACGTCACCTTGGGTCAGTTCAGCATCATCAAACTTGAGCGGGATACGCAGCTGCTTATACCTGCCTTCGATTTCTGTGTGCCGGAGAATAATTGCGTCAGCGCAACCGACGACGATCCTTGCGATCTGTTCCGCAGAATCGAATTCCCGGTTGATGAATTCTTCCCGCCCCAGCGGAAGGAATTTGAGCAGGCTCTTGGTACCGGAGACAGACACATGGGATGCAGATAACCCGGGTATGACTGCCGGAAAGCCGCGGCTTTGCCTAACGCCGCGGCTTTCCTTTTCTTTTTATTCGCTTTTCCTGTGTGTCTTCGGCCGATCATGTCCGGATCCGGCACGAACTCACTAAGT
This sequence comes from Clostridiales bacterium, assembly GCA_012521525.1. Taxonomy (GTDB): domain Bacteria; phylum Bacillota; class Clostridia; order Oscillospirales; family JAAYOS01; genus JAAYOS01. Next base: position 7,986 of record JAAYMG010000351.1, read on the forward strand.
ATTAAGTGGTCATTCGATATAAACGGCAACTTCCCCTATAAGGCCTGACGGTTCAAGTACCGAACTTCCCCGGATGAGGCTGTAGACGTCCGCGTCGGACTTCATATTGCGGACTTTCCTGTCAAGTGTGTTAGTCACCTCGATCCTCAGGTCATTTATGCCCGTACGGATAAGGCCGCTTATATCAAAGCGATACGGCGGGGCGATCTTCATTCCTGCATATTCCCCGTTCACCCAAACCTCTGCGGCCTCGTAAGCGTCCTGAAGCACCAATACCGCTTTATTTGCATCCTCTAGTTCGAATGTCGTTTCATACCTGATCGTCCCGGAGAAATCGGGGTATTTCAGTCCGACATTTTCAAGCTTTGCGACCTTTTGGTGATCCCTGAAGTTGGGATACTCCTGCGCTTCGGCAAGAGACATCGTCCATTCTCCGGAGATGACTTTTTTGACACCTTCGGCCCTTGGCCGGGGGATAAGATCAAATCCGGTACCCTTGTCACCAAAGACCACTATGACCATATCATATGGCTCAACAGTCAGTTTCAGCCTGGTCCCGTTTCCGATGTCCTCATATTCTACGGGGCGCAGCACGTTCTCAAACGCGTCATAGATAACGGCGTCTCCTGCAGCCGCTACCGTTATCTCGCCTTCAAACGGGACGCTCTGGTCCTCATTCGAGAAGAAATAGATGTCGTTATCGAGCTTGTAATGATAATACCTCATCCTCCTGAACGGCGTAGACAGAAATACCTCTTTGCAGCCACGGGTCTCTGCATAGTTAGCCAGTTCGTTCAGGGGGACAGCCCTGCAGGCCGAGATTTCCTTCAGCAGATCCACAGCCTCCTCGCCGTCACAGTCACAGATCCCCGAAGGATGCTCATCGACGAATATGACCTCAAAACCGCATTTTACGGCCTGTGCGGCAAATTTCGCCACTTCCCTGGTCACAAACTCGGCGTAAGGTACTATAAGGGTCTTGTATGTCTCACCGTTTACATGGAGCATACCGTCAAAAGAGGCACCGAACGCTTCCATGTCGGCAAACAGGTCGGAAGGCAGGATATCAAAGTCGATCTGGTTTTCCAGCAGTTCGCGCGCGGGCTTTTGCAGGTACATATGTCCGCCTGTCCACTCTGCCTCGCCGTGATAGAGCAGTGCGGCCTGGGCAATGTGTTTTCCGCCGTTTATGAGGTGGCAAGCCCTGTTCATGTATCGCATGAGCCTGCGGAAATGCCTGAACTGCGGGTTCAAACCGTGAGCATAGAAGTGCGGCGGGCAGTCCGGATCCGGAAACTGCTTGGGAGAAAAGGCGTGGGGTACATATTGGTTGACGCCCCTGACAAGGAAATGATCGGTCAGGTACTTCATCAGGCGAACGCCGCAGGACCATCCGTATGCGCCATATATCTCACACATCGCCCTTCCCTTCTTTTTGGGGTCTATATGGGCGCCTGAAGAACCCAGTTTTCCAAGGGTGAAGTGGTAAAATTCACCGTCTCCAGGTGCCATGAATCCCTTTCGGGTATGGTTCTCGCCTGCAAGCAAGACCTGGCCGCCTATGTTGTCGATCCCCGACATGTGCTGGCCGGTCTGGGCGCGGAAGAAGTGTCCCAGGCTGCACCCAAGCCTGGAGTGCTGGTTGTTGTCTTCGATTATATGCCCGATATATTCAACGCCGCGCTCGGCGCACCACTCACCTATCTGCTTTGAGAAATTCTCCTCCATAAGGCGGGTAACTGTGTCCATATAAGCGTAGCGGACTTTTGCGTTCAGGTTGGCGTCGCTGAAATCAGCCCAAAGCGCGGGCAGGAGATCTGTCCAATCCGCGCCGAGCCGCTCCTCCAGCATCCCCGGCACGTCCTTGCTCCATGGCAGGGGCATCATCTTCCTGCCGATCGACTCGTCCATGGCAAACCCGACCGTGTTGCCAAACAGCGGCTCGTCGGAGAAAAAGCCCGCGAATGTCTTGCCGAAGTCGTCCTTATAGCGCTGATAATGCGGCTCATACACGGCTTCGATTTGCAGTCTGCAGCTGTCCCTGTCCAGCACGTTGATATAATCGGAGCGTCCTCCTCCGTTCCTGGTATTATAAAGGACGAATATCCTCCACATGCCATATGGAACGTCCCAAACAAGCTGTCCGTCTTTCACGAAGCCTGTCAGGTCAATGACCTTGTCGCCCAGTTTATTGTCCTTGACGACATCGATCGCGACAACAGCCAGCATTTTATCGTCGTCAAACACCCTCTGCTTCGCACCACGCATCAAAAATGAAGCCGCTCCGCCCGAAAGCGGATTCGGTGTGTGCCTTGCAAGGGGGCCCACGTCAAGACAGGCTTGAGGCATCGGTCCGCACACATCTACTGTATTGAAGTTCAGGTACTGCTTGCAAAGGTTTGGGTCGGCGTTTTCCAAAGCGCCGTTTGCATACCCCGTCGGAAAATGGGCATCGTCCAAAAGCCAGACCTTCATCCCTCTTTTTCTGGCTTCGTCCATTATGATGTCGAAATCATGCCACCATTTCGGACCGCAGAAATCGGGGTGAGGTCTGCACTCGACACATACTGCCTGAATACCGCATGACTGTATTGCTTCCATGTACTCGCGAAGAACTTCTTCCTCTTCGCCATGCTGCCAGAAAAACGGAAAGATGTAGTTCCCTGCCCGGTCATTCAGCAGCTCAACAACTCTTTTCTCCATAGCTTTCCTCCACAGTTTTTTATTCCAGGTTTATTAACTTAAGTAACTTATTCATCTGTAGTCAGGATCATATTTACCCTGGTATCCTGTATCCTTCCCATAACTACGATATATGTTTTTATTTCCCTCCTAATATAACATATAGTCCAAAAGCGCGACATCATATCTATTGATGTATCCTAACGGCTAAATAACGTCTCATCAAACAGGCCAATAACCTGTCGCATTATCTCTGTAACGCGGAAGCATATTTCCTGTTCGTTTTATGATTCAGTTTATCAACACATTCTATGAACCGGGTGCGATCGCCTAGATCAGGGTATAGGATGGATATGACTGTTCTACTCCCTATCTGTTCTGCACCACAAAACTAAGCCACATCGTTACATGCGGATTTATGGCACATATTAATATTAAAGCTGAATTCGGGCTGTTAAAATGCCCAAATCCGATATTTTATATGACCAAATTTGATATGGTATGATATAATACAACAGAATATAAGATCGGGACGATCCTGGGAGTTAATTGCTTTGTCTTCGGGAGGGCATATATCAAATGACGATTCCTGAACTTGATCAATTCCTGAGCCGCGCTTTCCCGTTCATCGAAAATTACAGGTACTCCGGCACCGCAGATCCCGGCAGCTCCTCCCATTTGATGAACGGAGCAAACCTGCCGTTTGAAGCGCTGCAGCTTGCCTATCTGCAAAATGAGTTTACCGGTGACGCACTTGTCCGCAAGGAACATCCCGAACACGAAGGCCTCCTGATACATATCCACAGCAGGTTCAGCCCCGTAGAGAGCCACAGCCACGACTTCTTCGAGATGATGTATGTGAGGGCGGGCAAGGTTGTGCACCATATCGCCGGAGAGGAAATCCCGTTGTCGGCGGGAGATTTCCTGCTTATTGCCCCGGGAGTATGCCACCGGATCGACAGCTGCGGAGAAAATGACATAGCCCTGAACTTCATATTCAGTGTTGACTACCTGACCCCCTCATTTTTGCAGCTGATCTCCCGCAATCAGTTATTCTATGATTTCTTCATGCAGCGGCTGCAGGACGGTCCGGCAGAAAAGACATTCATAAATGTAAAAGCCGGCCGTTTCACGGAAGTGCTGGAAACAGCCGACAAGATGCTCTGTGAGTTCTTTGACCCGGATATGTGCTCCGGAAACATGCTCAAATGCCTGTTTCCGAATCTGCTCAACCGGCTTTTCCGTGCATGGAAGGAAAACGGGGGCGATATAATACCTCGCAAAAACATGGACGAAGACGATATGCAGCAGATAATGAAATACATCGAGGCCAATTATGCGTCGGCATCTTTGAAGGAAGCAGCGCTGCGTTTCGGCTATCACCCCGACTACCTCAGCCGGCTGATAAAAAGCAGGCTCGGCATAACATTTGGCAGCTTAAAGCACCGCATATGTATCGAACAGGCCAAGTTTTTGCTTGCCTGCACCGATTTGACCGTTTCGCAGGTAGCCGAGCATGTCGGCTTTTCAAACATGACCTTCTTCTACGAACTGTTTGACAGGTACTGCGGTACCACACCCGCAGATTACAGGAACAACATCGGCCAGGTTCAGCTCCAGCTGTGACAATGTATGGCAAACCGCCCGATGCCTGATCCTGCCTTGCAAGGCTGCTATGTCAGATCATCTATATGCGCCTGCTGCCGCTTTGCTTCCCTTTCCCCTCTTTTCCGCTTCGTTCTTACCGTCCTTTGTTTTTGAGGCAAATACCTCAAGGCCGTCAGACAGCATAATAATCAAAGCCGGCATCAGAAGGTAACTGTATCGGTATTGCACCTCGATAAAGAGATATACTGCAAAGGCAGCGGAGAACAGCAACACAAAGTAAGGCCGTATCGTCTCCCTGTTTTTGGCCGCTCCCGCTGC
>JAAYMG010000352.1 GCA_012521525.1 Clostridiales bacterium
GTAAATCTCTCGCGAATAGAAAGGGGACTCCACCCTGCCAACGCCTGTTGGTTTTGGGGTGAGGGCACATCTCCTTCCCTGCCCCTTTTCAGGGACAAGTTCGGGATCGACGGTTCGGTCATATCGGCAGTTGACCTGGTCAAAGGCATCGGTATCTGTGCCGGAATGCGCGCGCCCGAAGTACCCGGGGCAACCGGAAACATCAACACCAATTTCAGGGGAAAAGCCGATTGCGCTCTTGAGCAGCTGACGAACGGCGCCGATTTTGTCTTTATACATATCGAAGCACCCGATGAATGCGGGCACCAGGGCAACGCTCTTGATAAAACCCGTGCGATCGAACTTATAGACAGGGACGTCTTGCGCAGAGTCATCGACGGCCTTGAAAAATCGGGCTGCGATTACTCGATCTTGCTTTTGCCCGATCATCCGACTCCCGTTTCGCTTCGCACACATACATCCGATCCGGTACCGTTTGTCCTGTATAGAAGCAATGAAGAGGGCACAAAACACGCTGAGCATTTTACCGAAAGCCATGCTGCAAATACCGGACTTTTCGTATCTAAGGGACACGAGCTCATGAAGAAACTGATCCTGAAAATGCCGAATGAATAGTGTAGCATTCCGCTTGATCAGCTATCAGTTGGCAGTAGATATCGTTGATAAAACGTGGAGGAAATACATATGCTCTTCCGGAAAACCATTGAACCGATGTGCGCTTACTGTCGTTACGGGAAGAAGCTGAACAATGTCGAACTTTCCTGCAAATACAGGGGCGTGACTCACGCAAGCGATTCATGCCGTCATTTTAAATATGAGCCTCTGAAGCGGGTCCCGCCGAAACCCGCAAGGCTTGTTACTCGCGGTTTGAGCGACGATGATTTCAGACTGGACGACAAATCGTGATCCATACCTCAAAGGCACGTCCTATGTCATCAAACCAGCTTTGGCAATAGAGGCAACTTAATAGTTACCGCACCGATCCCGGGGGGACGTGGTCCGGATCCTGCCGTTTCACGGATGTGCCCGGTTTATGATGATCGACAATAATAATGATTGATAAAGGAGATGTTACAATGAGCAAGCTTCCAGTTGCGCTTCAGGTGTATTCGGTCAGGGATGAGGCCGAAAAAGATTTTCCGGGGAACCATGCAAAAAGTCAGGCAGATGGGTTACGACGGCGTTGAACTTGCAGGGCTGTACGGCCTTGCTCCGTCAGAGGTCAAAGCCATTCTCAATGAACTTGGCCTGATCCCGATTTCCGCACATGTCCCATATGATGAAATGGTGAACGATACGGAAAAGGTGATCAGGGACTACAAAGAAATCGGATGCGAGTATGTAGTGGTGCCGTATATGACCGAGGATGTACGCCCAAATACTCCGAGATTCCCTGAGGTCATCGAGCAGATCACAAGGATCGGACAGCTCTGCAGGGAAAACGGCATGACACTGCTGTATCACAACCACGATTTCGAGTTCGTCAGAATGCCTGACGGCAGTTACGGTCTCGATTACCTTTACGCCCATGTGCCGGCGGATCTGCTGCAGACCGAACTGGACACCTGCTGGGTCAAAGTCGCCGGCGAAGACCCTGCCGCCTATATAGTAAAATATTCGGGACGCAGCCCGATAGTCCACCTGAAAGACTTCTACATGGAGGGCAATCCCAGGAACCTTTACCAGCTGATCGGTATCGAAGCGGAAGAAAAGGAAGAAGACAGCGGCTACTTTGAGTTCCGTCCCGTGGGACACGGAGTTCAGGATATGCCTTCCATTCTTGAGGCTTCGCTGAAGGCAGGAGCCAGGTGGGTCGTCGTTGAACAGGACGAGTCGGTCGGCCGTTCGCGCCTGGAAGCGGTCGAGATGAGCCGCAAATACCTGCAATCACTGGGATGGTAAGAAGGTAAATATAAAACCTTTCGTTGTATGTAGTCATTCATCCTTGAGTTAATAGCCAGTTAAATATACCAGCAATTATATGGTGGGGCATATTTTCTGTCATCTGATTTGATAATATCCTCCTGGAGCAGATCATGGAGATATCCGGATCAGCTTTGGGAGGATATTTTGACTGTCAAATCACTATGAATCACTGTAGCTGAGCTACCAGGAAAAAATATCATAAAAAATAGCTGCCGCCGGATTGGCAGCAACTATTCATAAACAGTACTTTACCTGCTCATTTACCTTGACAGCATCGGACCGGCTTGCAGCCGATATTGAGTCATGAAGCGGCAATCTTAACTAGAACGGATTTCCAGCATTATCTGTATCAAGTCCGAAGAATGTGAGCGCATGCTGTATGGTCAGATCCCAGAATCTCCATTCATGGCGGTATCCTTCGATCTCCTCGAATTCGGCTTTGAGTCCGATCTCTTCAGCATACTGCCTGAACTTCCTGAAGCTGTCATACAGGAAATCGTTCGTCCCGCACGCAAAGTACAGCCTTGGCAGGTTGCCTTTTGCGTTCAGTTCCGCAAGGATATCCCAGGTATTCTCGTATGAGTTTATGTAGGCATCCAATCCGCCGGCGTTCATGATCGAAACCTTTGTACGCTGCGGCGCAGTCTCCAGATCGATCTCCCGCAGGTTTCTCGGACAGGAGGACAGTATTGCGGCGGCCGCAAACTTGTCCGGATGGTTGACGGCATACTTTATCGCTCCGCCGCCGCCCATTGAAAGACCGGCTATGAAATTGTCCTCGCGCTTGTCGGATGCCGGAAACCAGTTGTAAACCAGCGGCATAAGCTCTTCAGTAAGAAAATCGAACATCGCGTAGCCTGTTCCGAAATTCGGCCAGTTGGAGTAGTTGCTGTTCATTGCGCTCGGCATTACGACGATCAGGTCCCTTTCGCATGCGTAAAGCTCGATATTCGACTTGCGTATCCAGTCTGTGTGGTCACCGAAAGTTCCGTGCAGCAGCCACAGCACCTTGTATTTTTGCCCGCTTCCGTAGAAATCCTTGGGGTGTACGTTCCTGGGCTTGTCCGGGAGTATGATGCTGAACTCATAGTTGTTCCCCAGATACTGGCTTTCAAAGTTCATGTGGACCAATGACATTTTTACTTCCCCTCTCTTGAGTTATTTTTAGTTATCTGATTAAAGTATATCATATGAGAAAAAACCGTCAATATTTGGCAGTGAGTTTTTTCTGATTTTCAAAAAACAGCCCTGCGGGCGTGTGATCCGCCCCTGTCAATGTAGACCAGGGAAATAATTAAAACATGGTTATTGAATAGCTACTGCCAAATGGTGGTAGCTCTTTTTATGCAGCAAAC
>JAAYMG010000353.1 GCA_012521525.1 Clostridiales bacterium
CGCTTTCAAGGACATGGCGCTGCAAATGCTTCCGAGGCTTCTGAGCGCATCCCTGGAGAAGTCCGGCAGAAGGAGCAATGTTTTGATCCTGACTGCCACATCGGGTGACACCGGAAAAGCGGCTTTGGAAGGATTCAAAGATGTTGAACGCACGAAAATAATGGTATTTTATCCTGCCCAGGGCGTTTCCGAGATACAAGCCCTTCAGATGATATCCCAGGATGGAGGAAATGTTTTTGTCCAGGCGGTAAAGGGTAATTTTGACGACGCACAGTCAGGCGTCAAGAGGATCTTTACGGATACCAGGCTCAACGCGGAGCTTGATGCGATCGGCTGGACATTGTCATCGGCGAATTCGATAAACTGGGGGAGACTGCTGCCTCAGATCGTGTACTATGTATCAGCTTACTGCGACCTCGTATCAGGAGGGGAGATCGAACCGGGTGCACCGGTGAATTTCTGCGTCCCCACAGGTAATTTCGGAAACATTCTTGCGGCCTGTTATGCAAGAAAAATGGGTCTTCCTGTAGGCAAACTGATCTGCGCATCAAATGACAACAACATCCTCACCGACTTTATACGTGAAGGCGTATACGACACAAAACGAGACTTTTACTGCACGATTTCTCCTTCAATGGATATACTTATATCCAGTAACCTTGAACGGCTTCTGTTTGATGTCCTCGGGGAGGACGATGCTGCTGTACGGTCTTACATGAAAGAACTGGCTGAAAGCGGAGCCTACAGGATACCGGAAAGTGTCCTGCATGATATCCAGGAAATATTATGGGCTGATTTCAGCACAGAAGAGGAAACCAGGGAAAGCATCCGGCAGGTCTGGTCACAACACGGATACCTTATCGATCCGCATACTGCGGTCGCTGTAAATGTTTCAGGAAAATACAAGGCTCGTGCAAACGACAGCACACCAAACGTCATTGTCTCGACCGCAAATCCATACAAGTTTTGTGAAGCTGTGCTTGACGCAATAGGCGGTAAACCGGGTCCGGAAAGCAGAAATTATAGCGGGATAGAGCTGATTGACCTGCTTCACGAAGTCACGGGAGTGCCGATACCCGGACCGATCGCCATGCTAAAAAATTCAAGAGTGAGATTTTCAGGTGAGATATCAAAAGACGAAATGCCGGAATGCGTGATGGATTTTGCGCATAAAATGTGATCCGTCTTTTGCGTGATCATAAAAGACGGATCTGATAGGCTGAAATCAGTTCAGCAGGCTCTAGGTTTTGCTTGTAAAGGTTTCGCAAAGGGTTTCGGTTTTGCTTTTCGGGTTTTCTGTTTCCATCCGGACCGCTATCGTATCGGCCATGCAGCGGTTTCCCTTAGTGTGGAAGACGCAGGTGTCGACGCTGCAAACAACTCCGTCAAGAGGTTTTCTGCTGGTGTCTTTATTCATTTTTTTGCTCCTTTTATATATATTTGATTGGTGCACTATTAATATGCGTAGTCAAAGAGGCATATATTCGCGACTGACCTGATGCGTTGACAGTATATTTCGACCACTGATATGGAGGATCAGATGTCACTTTATGCAATTGGTGACCTGCACCTGTCTACAGGTACCGATAAGCCTATGGATGTCTTCGGAGGTGCGTGGGAAAATTATGCTGAAAAAATAAAGAATGGATTCAGTGAACTTGGCGAAGAGGATACGGTAGTGCTCTGCGGCGATCTGTCCTGGGGTAAAAGCCTTGAGGAGTCCCTCGGCGATTTTCGCTTTATAGATCAGCTTCCTTCAAGAAAGATCCTTCTCAAAGGCAACCATGATTATTGGTGGACGACTGTATCCAAAATGAAGAATTTTTTTCAAAAGCATGGGATCGAAGGTTTCGATATTCTCCACAATAACTGCATATTATTGGAAGGCGTTGCGATATGCGGCACCAGAGGCTGGTTTTTTGAAGATGATTTCTCCGATAACCATGACAGGAAGGTATATCAGCGCGAATTGATGAGACTTGAGGCATCCCTGAAGGAAGGAAAGGCGTCGGGGGCAGACAGGATTTTTGCTTTTCTTCATTATCCTCCGCTAACTTTGGACTATGCATGCGAAGAAATCATCGATCTGTTGGTGAAATATGATGTGGAGATATGCTGCTACGGACATTTGCATGGCAACAGCCACAGGAGGGCGGTGACGGGAAAAAGGCACAGGATCGATTTCAAACTGGTGTCTGCTGATTATGTAGGTTTCAAACCGGTAAAAATTCTTTAAAAAGTATGGAAAAATCATTCTGTATCTGATAAAATATGTTAGATTGTTCTGTAGTCGCTGTGCGGCTGCGTTATTGTCAGGAGGATCATTTCATCAATGAACGTAAAGAGTAAAGAGAAAAAAGAAAAGAGCATCGTTGAACTTACGATCGAAGTTACGAAAGAGGAATTCGAACAGGCCTGTGTAGCCGCGTACAAAAAGAGGGTCAGGGACATTGCGATCCCCGGATTCCGCAAGGGCAAAGCTCCCCGGAAAATGATCGAGAGGATGTACGGAGAATCCTTCTTCTGGGAAGACGCGGTGAACGAATCGTATCCCAAGGCATACGAGAGCGCCATCAAAGAGACCGGTCTTGACCCGGTCGGCAGGGCGGATATGGAAATAGTGGACATATCGCGCGACGGATACACCTTCATAGCAAAGGTCCCGGTAAAACCGGAAGTATCGATTGCCGACTACAAGGGCATTGAAGCTGAAAAGCCGGTCGTCAGCGTCAATGATGAAGAAGTCGACGCCGAGATCGAACGCCTGCGCAAAAGAAATGCCCGCATAGAAACGGTGGAGCGTGATATAAAAGTTGGAGATACGGCAGTAATAGACTTTGAGGGCTTTAAGGACGGAGTACCGTTTGAGGGCGGCAAAGGCGAAAAATACAACCTTGAGATAGGATCGAATTCATTCATTCCCGGTTTCGAGGACAAACTTGTAGGCGCTAAAGCCGGAGACGAGCTTGACATAGAACTGACCTTCCCGGAACAGTACCATGCCGAAGAGCTAGCAGGCAAAGACGTTGTCTTTAAGGTAAAGGTCCATGAGGTCAAGGAATCGATCCTGCCCGAGCTCGACGACGAGTTTGCGAAGGATGTTTCGGAATTCGATACTTTGGAGCAGCTGAGGGAAGACATTAAGGCCAACCTCCTCAAGACCAGGGAGGAAGCTGCAGACAGCGCCTTTGAAAATGCCGTTTTCGGCAAACTGGTCGAGAAGCTGCAGGCCGACATACCTGAAGCCATGATAGACAGCCGGCTGGATTCGATCATTGAGGATCTTGCGTACCGTATAAGCTCGCAGGGCGTCCCGTTTGAAAAATACCTGGAATTGATGGGCATGGATATCGAAGGCCTCAGGTCGTTCTACAGGCCCCAGGCCGAGTACCAGGTAAAGCTGAACCTGTCGCTTGAGAAGATCGCCGAGCTTGAAAATCTGGAAGTCGGTACTGAAGAGATCGAAGAAGAATATAATAAGTTAGCCGAACAGTATAAGATCGAACTTGACAAGGTTAAGATATTGATATCTGAAGAAGGAATGAAGTCAGATCTGCTCTTGAGGAAAGCAGCCGACTTTGTTAAAGACAATGCCGTAGCGGTAGCCCCTTCTGAAAAAGCCGAAACAGAGGGCGAGGATAACTCCGACAAGGCAGCCGACGAAAGCAGCAAGCCCAAGACAAGAAAGACAAAGTCCGGGGCAAAATCTTCAAAGAGTAAAGCGGCAAAATCTGAGGAAAAGGCCGGCCAGGAAGCTGCAGGCGACCCTGAAAACGCGGATGCCGAAGAATAACAGCTTCTTGTAACGGAACTGAAACCTTTAACTACAGAAAGATAAACTTCTCCGGGAAAGAATATCGTGTAGCTGCAAAGATCCGAATACTTACCGGGAAGCTGTGAAGTAAGTTTAGGTTTTACATTGTACAAAC
>JAAYMG010000354.1 GCA_012521525.1 Clostridiales bacterium
TGCCTCAGCGTCATCGGCCTGGCAAGGGAAACTTCGGTAGTGTTTGACCGCCCGCTTACAATCCGTGAGCCTGTCGTAAAAGGCAGCGGCGGAAATATCGATGACTACCTGGAAGTTGAAATCCAAAGCGACCTCTGCAAACGCTATGCGGCAAGGGTCGTCACAGATGTTAAGATCGGCCCCTCCCCTGCCTGGCTTCGCGACCGGCTGCGCTCGAGCGGCATCCGCCCGATCAACAACATAGTTGATATTACAAACTATGTGATGCTGGAATATGGCCAGCCGATGCACGCCTTCGATTATTCCTGCCTTGACGGGAAGAAAATAATCGTGCGTACTTCCCGCAAGGATGAAACGATCGACACTTTGGATGAAAAAAAGCGGGTCCTGAAGGAGGGCACTCTCCTCATATGTGACGAGAAAAAACCTGTAGCGATCGCGGGTGTCATGGGCGGAGCCAACAGTGAGATCACCGGCCAAACCAAAGTGATCGTATTCGAGTCGGCCAATTTCAACGGTCCTTCAGTCCGCAGGACAGCCATTTCTCTCGGAATGCGCACCGAGTCCTCTTCGCGCTTTGAAAAAGGGCTCGACCCCGAGAATGTGATCCCTGCGCTTCAGCGCGCCTGTGAACTGGTAGAACTGCTCGGAGCTGGCAAAGTCGTTGACGGCATCATAGACAATTATCCTTCACCCGTTCGGACACGTACGATCACTCTTGAGCCTGAAAAGATCAACTCTTTGCTCGGAACTGACCTGACAGAAGGATATATGAAACAGGTCCTTGCTAAGCTCGGCTTCGGGATCGACGGCAACCGTGTCTCTGTGCCTTCATGGCGTGCCGACGTGGAGAGGATGCAGGATCTGGCCGAGGAAATAGCGCGCATTTACGGATATGAGAATATCCCGATGTCGCTCATGCGAGGAGTCACGACCATCGGAGCGCTCTCCGCAAAGCAAAAAGCCGAGAAGGTAATAGAAAATACCTGCTACGCCCTTGGATACAGCGACATCATAACATACTCATTCATAAGCCCGACTTATTATGACAAGATCATGATGCCTGAGGACAGTCCGCTCAGAAAGTCCCTGGAGATCCTCAATCCACTGGGTGAAGACACCGGAATCATGAGGACGGTCTCCCTGCCCTCCATGATGGAAACACTTGCACGGAATTTCAACAACCGCAACGAATCTGTCAAATTCTTCGAGATGGCAAAAGTGTACGTCCCGACAGATGATAAGCTGCCGGAGGAAAGAAAAGTGCTCACGCTCGGAGTTTACGGAGGAGATTTCGACTTTTTCGAGCTGAAGGGTGACATAGAAGCCATTCTCGATTCCCTGCGCATAGACTACAGCTTTAGCAAGGTATACGATTTGAGTTCGTACCATCCGGGCCAATGTGCGGAAGTACTCTCAGGCGGTGTTCGTATCGGAGTATTCGGTCAGGTCCATCCGCTTGTTGTCGAAAACTATGATATGGACGTACGCGTTTATGCGGCCGAGCTCGATTTCAACGCCATGTTCGGGTCGGTCGGACCGGATGCGGTGTATACTCCCCTTCCCAGGTTCCCGGCAACGACCAGGGATATGGCAGTCGTATGCGACATTGCGGTGCCTGCCGGCAAACTCGTTGAAACCGTAAAGGAAGTTTCCGGGGATGTTCTGGAAAGTGCCGAGATCTTCGACGTGTATACAGGAGACCAGGTCCCGCAGGGCAAGAAGAGCGTTGCTCTGTCTCTGAAATTCAGGCACTCAGACCGCACACTCACCGACGAGGAA
>JAAYMG010000039.1 GCA_012521525.1 Clostridiales bacterium
AAAAGATCCTGCTGTCAATAGCTGATGAAATAAGGCTGATGGCTGAAATGGACGTAGGCCCTGCGGCCAAAATCGATCCCAGAAAATGTGCTTTTTGCTATACATGTTTTCGCCTTTGTCCGCATGGAGCACTTTATCCTGACGACTCGGCAGTTTCAATGAGTGTGCGGCATAACTATTGCAGCGGATGCGGTATTTGTGTATCAGCCTGTCCTGCCAATGCGATAGAGCTGACAGAAAGAAGCGAGGCATCCGGCAAACGGCAACCCGATCACAGCAAAGGTACCGTGGCATTTTGCTGTGAAAACTCGGCCGCGATCGCTGCAAGGACGGTGTTGCCCGATAATTGCGTCAATGTTATACCCATCCCTTGCGGGGGCAGTATCAGAGCCTCTCAGATCGCTGCAGCGTTAAGAGAATATGAGCGGGTAATCGTCGCGGTATGCAATGACGGGGCATGCAAACACTTTGACGGTAATAAGCTTGCCAGCAGACAGGTGGAAAGGATCAGGGAAGAGCTGGCTTCGATCAACATAGATCCTCAGCGCATCATGTATATCCAGCTGTCACATGCCATGCCCAACGTTATGCATAATATGGTTGATAATGAAAGGAACAGGGCTTTATGATCGTTGCAGAACGAAAACCGCTGAATGATATCATCCAAATGGTCCGACCGTATAAGAAGCTGCTTATTGCGGCATGCGGGACATGCGTAACGGTTTGCATTGCAGGCGGAGAAAAGGAAGCGCTCGAGCTTTCCTCCCTGCTGGGACTGGCAGATGGTCTTGAAGATACGGAAATCATCGTAAGGACGATCCAGAGGCAGTGTGACCGTGAATTCATCCTTGAGTCGGACGAAGATATCCGGGCTGCCGATGCGGTGATTTCCATGGGCTGCGGAGCGGGTGTTCAATTCATCGCGGAGTTATATCCGTCAAAACGAATTATACCGGCTCTAAACACCAAGTTTATCGGAGTCAACAGGGATGTCGGTTATTGGACCGAAATGTGCCAGGGGTGCGGAAACTGCCTTCTGGACAGGACGGCTGGCATATGCCCGGTATCCCGTTGTTCAAAAAGCATTTTCAACGGCCCATGCGGAGGAAGCTCCGGCGGCCGCTGTGAGATCGATCCTGATCTGGAGTGCGCCTGGCAGCTCATATATGAACGCCTGAAAGTCCAGGACAGGCTGGATACCCTGACCGAGACGATCCCGCCCAGGGACTGGAGCAGCAACAGGGACGGAGGTCCCCGACGCGTTCGGAAAAGCTCGGTATCTCCGGAGGTGGGAAAATGACGGACAACATGAAAGCCTCTCCTGTCACGCATAGCGACGTAAGCCTTGAATATACCAGCGGTCTTGAAAGGGAGTTCGGGTCAGGCAAATTTGTCGTCACCGCCGAGATAGGTCCTCCGAGAAGCGCGGATGCTTCGCATGTCGAAAAAACCGCCTGTTCCCTGCGTGGTTTCGTTCACGCCGCAAATGTCACCGACAACCAGACGGCGATCGTCAGGATGTCCTCTATAGCGGCTGCATATATCGGGCAGACATGTGGAGTTGAAACGGTCGTCCAGATGACTTGCCGGGACAGGAACCGGATCGCGATCCAGAGCGACCTGTTGGGAGCGTATGCGCTTGGCCTGCGGAACCTGCTTTGCCTTTCGGGCGACCACCAGTCTTTTGGTGACCACCCGCAGTCAAAGAACGTTTTTGACATAGATTCGATACAGCTCATCAGGTTGGCGGCCGATATGAAAAACGACGGGGTTTTTGCCAACGGCAAAAAGGGAAAGAATATGCCGAAGTTTTTCATCGGCGCAACAATAAACCCCTTTGCGGACCCGGAAGAACTCCAGCTTATCAGGTTGCGCAAGAAAATAGAAGCGGGTGCCCGGTTCATACAGACACAGGCCGTATACGATATCGACCGGTTTGAGAAATGGATGGAAAAGGTGCGCCGGCTGGGCATCCATAAGGAGGCCTACATACAGGCAGGCATACTGGTAAACAAATCACTGCGGTCGATAGAGATGACCCGCAAGGTCTCGGGGATGTGCATACCCGACAGTCTGATAGAGCGCATGAGAAAAGCTGAGAACGCCCAGGAAGAAGGAGTAGCGATCGCCCTCGAACTTATCGGGCGCCTGCGCAGGATCGAGGGGTTGAGCGGCATCCATATAATGGCAGTCGGCTGGGAATCGATAGTCCCCACGATCGTCCGGGAAGCCGGGCTGATGCAATAACCAAAATAATCGGAGGTGCCTATGGCTATCAAAGCGGATCCCAATTTCAAGAAAGAAATCTCCATGATGCCGGGCGGAGAAAACCTGCTGCAGTGCTATCTTTGCGGGACATGCACGGCAGGTTGCCCCGTAAGCGAGATAGATGATACATACAGTCCCCGAACTATAATGCGCCTGGCCTTGATCGGCTCCCGGAAAGAACTGCTGTCTTCCCCTGAGATCTGGAAATGCAGCCAGTGCCATGTATGTGTCGCGCACTGTCCCCAGGACGCCAGACCGGCTGATGTCATACGTGTCCTTAGAAACCTTGCTGTAAAGGAAGGTTACATTACACCCGAAACAGCCTGCCGGTTCGACAGGGTCGAGGAAGAGATCAGGAGCATGCGGATCTCAATGATCAAAAGGACCATTGAAGCCGAATTTGCAGAAACAGAAGAGGAATAAAGACGGTATGAATTCGAAATCAAAGTCACTGCCTGTCAGCGGTCGGGCAATGACTTGAATGAAACATCGGGTACTACCGCTGAGAAATGGAGAGCAGATGTCTGAGCAAATCAAGAAACCGGTACTTGTCATAGGCGGAGGGATCGGTGGGATCCAGGCATCCCACGACCTTGCCGAAATGGGTATTCCCGTATTTCTGGTGGAAAGCTCACCTTCCATCGGCGGGAGGATGGCGCAGCTGGACAAAACCTTTCCCACCAACGACTGTTCGGCCTGCATCCTTGCGCCTAAGGTCACTGAAACGTTCAACCATCCTCTTGTCCGCACGATGACGTGGAGCGAAGTCGTGGACATAAAGGGTGAATATCCTGATTTTAGAGTTACTGTCCGAAATAAGGCACGCTATATCGATGAAGAAAAATGCAAGGGCTGCAATGACTGTACCCTCGCCTGCCCTATCGAGGCAAAAAACGAGTTCGACCTCGGGCTCGGCAAAAGGCACGCGGTATACAAGCCCTTTGCGCAGGCTGCACCAAACAAGGTCGTTATAGACAAGAAGGGCTCATCCCCCTGCAAATACAACTGCCCTGCCCATATCGACGCGCATGGATATGTAGCTCTGACCGGTGCAGGGCGATATGACGAAGCTCTCGAAGTGATACGCAGGGTCACACCGTTTGCGGGAGTACTTGGACGTGTTTGCTTCCATCCCTGTGAAAACAACTGTACGCGCCGCTTTGTTGAGTCTCCTGTTTCAATAGCCGCCATTAAGCGTTTCCTTGGAGACAGGGCACGTACTTCCGAAAGCGGAGATTCGCTTAAATATGATGTTCGTCAAAAGGACATTAAGGTGGCAGTCATCGGAGCAGGTCCTGCAGGTCTCAACTGTGCATATACCCTTGCCAAAGAGGGATATAAAGTAACGGTTTTCGAAAAACTCCCCGTCGGCGGAGGAATGCTCAGGATCGGGATCCCAGATTACAGGCTTGACAAATCTGTCCTGGACCATGAGATAAAACTTATTGAAAGCCTGGGGGTCGAAATAAGGTACAACAGTCCCATAGGAAAAGAGCTTACATTCGATGACCTTAGAAAGATGGGATACAGGGCTTTCTTCATAGCAATCGGCGCGCACAGGGATTCAAAAATGGGGATCTCCGGAGAAGACAATCCCAACGTACTTTCAAGCATTGATTTCCTGCGCGAGATAAACATGGGAAGAAAGCCTGACATCGGCAAAAAGGTCATCGTTATCGGCGGAGGAAACGTGGCGATGGATGCGGCCCGTTCCGCCGTACGCCTGGGTTCTGAAGTTACCGTCGTCTATAGAAGGACCAGAAATGAGATGCCCGCCAACAAGTGGGAAATCGAACATGCCGAAGAAGAGGGTGTAAAATTCTCCTTCCTGACAACGCAGCTCGAAGTCGTTGCAGACACAAACAACGATGACCGCTTGCTGGGACTGCGCTGCATCAAAAACGAGCTTGGCCCTCCCGACGGATCGGGACGACGCAGCCCTCAGCCTATCCCGGGATCCGAATTTATGATAGAAGCCGACACGATAATCGTCGCTATCGGCCAGAAGGTCGAGCAGTCGATACGCGAAGCCGGTTTTGAGCACTTCGACAGCCGCGGCAATATTATTGCCCATGATTGCCGTACACCCGTCCCGGATATTTTTGCTGGAGGTGACGCACATACCGGTCCTGCGACGGTTATTGAAGCGATAGCCGCCGGAAACCGTGCAGCAAAAGCCATCATCAACTACCTTGAAAACAAGCGATTGCCTATCGAACCACATTTGCTGCCTCAGACCGATATCAGATCGATAGACCTGGATCGTATTACATACTCAGATCGCGCCGGGATGCCCATGATAGATCTGGATCGGCGGATGAGCACTTTCGACGAAGTTGAAAAAGGGCTGAGCGAAGAACAGGCAAGAAGAGAAGCCCTCAGATGCGTCGATTGTTCGGTATGCTGTGAGTGCCGTGCCTGTGAAGCAGCGTGCAAAAGCGGTGCTATTTGTCATGAGCAAAATGATCAGACGGTCGAACTTGATGTCGGTGCGATCATCTTCAGCTCGGGCTGCGACATGGCTGACAGTATCCCCGAGGAGTTGGGATACGGTAAGTACCGCGATGTAGTTACCGCAATGGAATATGAGCGTATCTTATCCGCTTCAGGACCCTACTCCGGTCATGTGCAGAAGCTAAGTGACGGCCGGGCTCCTGAAAGGATCGCCTTTATCCAGTGTGCAGGGTCCAGGGACCACCAGTGCGGGCTGGATTACTGCTCATCCGTTTGCTGTATGTATGCCGTCAAAGAAGCGCAGATCACCAAGGAGCACTTGCCTTCCGTAAAGCGGATAGATATCTACTACATGGATATGCGTGCCTATGGAAAGGACTTTGACAGGTATGTCGTTTCCGCCGAGCGCAAGTATGGAGTAAACTTCATCCGAAGCCGTGTCGGGAAGGTCGAGCAAAATCCTGACGGCTCATTGAGGTTGAGTTATACAGATACTGACGGCTCGATAGGTTTTTCGGACTATGATTTGGTCGTACTTTCCACGGGATTCAAATCCAACCCCGAAACTGTCGACCTGCTTCGCAGGACAGGAGTAAAAACCGACAGGTACGGATTCGTCTACACCGATGATTTTAAGGCTCCGAGAACTTCGGTCGAAGGAATATTGGCCTGCGGCGCCGCGTCGGGGCCAAAGGATATTCCCGAGACGGTCATGGAGGCAAGCGCGGCAGCGGCGATCGCAGCCGGTCTGGTCAACCATATACCCTGGGGACGCGATGACTTCTCGGCGTTCTTCAAGACCGAGGAATCGGTCCCGCAAAGGGATGTTTCGAGGGAACCGGTAAGGATCGGAGTGTTTGTTTGCCATTGCGGGATAAACATCGGCGGCTATGTGGATGTTCCCGAAGTATGCCGCTATGTACGTACATTGCCGTATGTCGTCTATGTGGAAGAAAACCTTTATACCTGTTCCGTCGATGCCCAGAGAGGCATTATGGAGCGCATCAGGGAGTATGACCTGAACCGTGTGGTCGTAGCGTCCTGCACACCGAGGACACACGAACCGCTCTTCCAGGAGGTGCTGCGCAAGACAGGTCTCAATCCGTACCTTTTCAACATGGCCAATATCCGGGACCAGTGCTCCTGGGTGCACATGGATGACAGAAGATCCGCAACCGAAAAGGCAAAGGAACTTGTCAGGATGGCAGTCGGCAAAGCAGCCCTTTCGGCTGAGCTGACTCGCAAAAAGATACCCGTAGAGCCTTCTGCCCTGGTCATCGGCGGCGGAGTGGCCGGGATGAGCTCAGCCCTGGCCCTGGCCGATATGGGGTTCAAAACTTATCTGGTCGAAAAGACGGGACAGCTTGGCGGAAATGCGCTCAGGCTGAATGCCGGTTTTGACGGGCGTCCCCTGCCCTATTACATAGACAGGCTGATCCGAGCCGTCGAGACGAATGAAAACATCCAAATCCATCTCAACACGACCGTTGAGAGGATCGAAGGCTATGTGGGTAATTATGCGTCCACGCTTCGATCGTCCAATATATCGACTCCCATAAGGCATGGTGTCGTGATCGTCGCGACCGGAGCGCACGAGAGTAAGCCCGACGGATACCTGTACGGAAAAGATCCGCGTGTCATCACTCAGCTTGAGCTTGACAGTGCGCTGCGTGCCTCTGGCTCCAAGCTTCTGTCTGCCCGCAGTGTGGTTATGATCCAATGCGTCGGTTCGCGTGAAGAACCGCATATGTATTGCAGCAGGGTTTGCTGCAACCAGGCACTGCGAAATGCCATGGCATTAAAGAGGATCAATCCCGATACCGAGATAACGATCCTGTATCGGGATATGCGATCCTACGGATTATATGAAGATGATTATCGCAAAGCCAGGATGTCCGGAGTCCGCTTTTTAAGATATGATCCTGAACATAGGCCCGTCGTAAGCGAAGATCCGGATGGCTCGTTGCTTGTTAAAGTTTATAATGAAGAGCTGGATTGTGATGTCGAGCTGGAGGCTTCGCTGCTGGTCCTGGCGGCTGCCGTCGAAGCAGATGAAGCGGCAAACAGGCAGATCGCGCGGCTGCTCAAGGTGCCGATGACTCAGGACGGATTTTTCCTGGAAGCCCACGTCAAACTGCGCCCTGTTGACTTTGCCACTGAAGGCGTGTTTGTCTGCGGGCTTGCCCACTCACCGCGAAACCTCCGGGAAAGCATAGTACAGGGCTTTGCAGCTGCCGGAAGGGCTGCAACGATTATTTCAAAGCAATCCCTGGAGACGGAAGGCAAGATAGCCAATGTCGATATAGATTACTGCACAGATTGCGGCACATGTGAAAAGGTTTGTGCCTATGGCGCTATACAGGTGCGTGAAATCTCCGTAAGAAACAGAAAGGTCCTGAAGGCTGTCGTAAATGAGGTTCTCTGCAAGGGCTGCGGGACCTGTTCGGCAAACTGCAGGTGCGGTGCGGTCGATATAGGCGGATTCAGCGACAGGGAAATATTGAACGAGATCGACTACCTACTGCGCAGAAAGGAAAGCAGGTGACAATATGGATGAAAAACTGAAAGACAACTGGTGTCCGACCATCGTTGCTTTCCTTTGCAACTGGTGCAGCTATGCCGGAGCAGACCTTGCGGGTACAAGCAGGCTGCAATATCCGCCCAGCATAAGGATCATACGGGTCCCCTGCTCCGGAAGGATCAACCCGCAGTATATAATAAGAGCACTGGTAGACGGTGCAGACGGAGTGCTGGTATCGGGCTGCCATCCGGGTGACTGCCACTATCTGACGGGAAATATGTATGCGAGAAGACGTTTTGTCGTACTGAAACGATTGCTCGACATATGCGGTTTTGAGCCTGAGAGGGTCCAGTTTACGTGGGTTTCCGCCTCCGAAGGCGGGAGGTTTGCCCAGGTGGTTGAGAGTATCACTGATACAGTGCGAAAGCTGGGTCCGGCTTTACCTGGTGACATGACAGCTGTTTCGGAAAGCAATAACCGCTCTGAAAGCGTAACTTCCGTATCTTTGACTGATTTTGACTACCGGGTACAGGAATCGAAAATCCGCATGCTTTCCGAAGAACTCCTGTCCTCGGGTAAAGTCGATGTTGTTCTGGGTTTCCGGGAAGACACGGACGACGGCGCGCCGGTCCCGCTCTTCGCAAGGACGCGGGAAGACCTGCAAAAGCTCGTCTGGAACAGGCATTGCTGGCGGAACCTGTCGCCCTATTTGAAACAGTTGAACGGCAAAGCGGCCATAATTGCCAAACCATGTGACAGCCGCGCTATCGTTAACCTTCTTGTTGAAAACCAGCTTAGCAGGGAGAATATCGTTATAATCGGCGTGGAATGCAACGGGATGCTGGACCTGAATGATATGCCGATTCGAGGATGTGAAGGTTGCCCGTCAAAAGTGCCGCCTGTTTACGATCATGCGGTCGCGTCAGACGGCGGAAATGAGTTCATGGGTCTTCCCTCCCCTGCAGATCAGGATAATTCCAACGATACCCGCACAATGAGATCCGTTCATGAGCGGCGAGCCAGGTTCCTGCGGGAAATAGACAAATGCATTTTATGCTATACCTGCCGGCAAGCCTGCCCCGGATGCTATTGCGCTGCCTGCTTTACGGACAGGAAGATGACGAACTGGCACCAGGCTGACGCCGACCTGGGCGAAAAAATAGCTTTCCACCTTACAAGGGCAATGCATCTGGCGGGAAGGTGCGTTTCATGCGGCGCATGTGAAAATGTCTGCCCGTCGGGCGTAAACCTCAAGTACATTTACGACGGCATAAATGATTTTAT
>JAAYMG010000355.1 GCA_012521525.1 Clostridiales bacterium
ACCATGCGGTTCAGCATCGAGTGGACTTCGGTGAGCGCGCCTTCAGCGGTCTGGATGAGGGATATGCCGTCCTGCGCGTTGTTCTGGGCAACCTTAAGGCCTGCGATCTGGGCGCGCATCTTCTCGGATATCGCAAGACCGGAAGCGTCGTCGCCGGCGAGGTTGATCTTGAAGCCGGATGACAGCTTCTCAATGTTCTTTTGCAGCGAAGTGTTGTTCGCTGACAACTGGCGGTGAGCATTCAGCGCCATGATGTTGTGTTGGATTATCATCGTGAAACCTCCGTGTTTTCATATTGGGCATCCTTGCCCCTTTAGTAAAGTCACGTACCGCTTTACTACGGCCGTTTAGTGAAGCGGTCCGCAACTCACCGCGGATTTCTCCGCTCACTAAATACTATCGTTCCATTTCGGCCCAAACTGAAGTGGCATTATGTATAAAGTTGATCATTGAATTTTGTCGTATTTGACAATTTGTTATGAATTTTATGTTTCCACTTGCTATGGCATGAGTTATTGCTTTTCGTCTTTATTCGAGCTTGTATGATAATATTTTACAAGCTCTGAGCATATGTGGTCAAGAGGCAGCTGCTTTTCAACCGCACCGATATTGAAACTCACCATCGGCATCCCGTATACTACGCAGGATTCCCTGTCCTGCCCGATAGTATAGCAACCAGCCATGCGCATCTTCAGGAGCCCCTTTGCCCCGTCGGCCCCCATGCCTGTGAGTATTACCCCAACAGCACTGTCCCCGACTACGTCCGCAACCGAGTTGAACAGGACATCCACCGACGGGCAGTGGCCGCTCACCTTATCGCCTTTTTGGCTCCGCACATAAAAACCACGTTTGTCCGCTTCGACCCTCATGTGAAAATCCCCTGCCGCTATAATGATGCGGCCGGGCTCTATGCGGTCGCCGTCCTCGCACTCCTTGACCGACATCTTGCAGTGCCTGTTCAGACGCTCTGCGTACATTTTAGTAAAGCCTGCAGGCATATGCTGCACTACCAGGACACACGGGAAATCGGCCGGGAGACCCTGTACTACCTTCAGAATGGCTTCCGTGCCCCCGGTAGATGCCCCTATAGCGACAAGCGTAAGTTTCGATTTTGCCTGGCGGGTACCCGATACCCGTGGGACATGGGATTGCTTCCCGCTCTGCTTTTCAATATCCCTTCGCGGCCCCGGGTCCCTGCTTTCGATCGTGCGGCGTGTTCTTTGCGTATTGTCTATGACCTGTTCCAGTTTCCGGATAAGCCTCTCGTGCCTCTCCTGCGAGACAGTCCGGTCCTTCTTCGTATCCCGGGCGATGCCCGTGGAAGGCGATTGAGTACTTTCCCTGTGCTTTTCCTGTTCGGCAGGAGCCTGTTGGATTTTCGGCCTGCGGTTACCGATCCTCGCTATGGATGCGATTTTGATCTTTGATATCAGTTCCCTGATAAACTCCTGCAAATCGCCGGGAGTCTTGACCACGGGTTTCTTGACGAAATCGACCGCCCCGGCTTCGAGTGCGTCGAGGGCATTGATCGGCATCGCGCTCACTACAACGACCGGATATGGGTTTACGGGCATCAGCTTCTTCAAAAACTCGATGCCGTTCATTTTTGGCATTTCCACGTCCAGCGTTATGACGTCGGGACGCAGAGATTCTATTTTCTCGAATGCGTCGTATGAGTCTACGGCATAACCTGCTATTTCGATATATGGGTCCTGTTCCAGACTCTTGATCAGAACGGTCCGGAAAAGGATCGAATCATCGACAACAAGTACCCTGATTTTGTGGACAGCCATTAGTTACTCTTCCTTCTTGCGATATATTGCCGGCATAACATACTGATAATTAGTCGCTCTTCGGTTTACAACCTCGGAATGCCCTACAAACAGGAACCCGCCGTCCGCTGTTACTTTATAGAATCTGTTGACAAGCCGCTCCCGGGTAGTCTCATCGAAATATATCATTACATTGCGGCAAAATATGATGTCAAATCGGTAAGGAAAATTGAAATCCTCGTTAAGATTGAGTGGACGGAAAGTGATCTGTCGCCTGATTTTGTCCGAAACCCTGTATGTGCCGTCATTATTGTCTTCAAAGTACTTGCTCAGCCACGATTTCGGCACATCCTTTATTTCATCCGCCGTATATACACCTTTTTCCGCTTTCTCAAGCGCTTCCATGGAAATATCCGTCGCAAGCACCGATATGTTCCAAAGGCTGCCCTTATTTGCAAAATAGTCACTGACGGTCATGGCAATGGTATACGGTTCCTGGCCGGTCGCGCAGCCCGCGCTCCAGAAGCGCAGCTGCCTGAATCGGCCCCTGGCCTGTTCAAAATACGGAAGCGCCTTTTCGGTCATGAACCTGAAGTGTTCCATTTCGCGCATGAAAAACGTGTGGTTCGTCGTTATCCTGTTAAGGAAATTTATCATTTCCTTGCCGGACTTGTCGGACAGCAGCAGATTTATATATTCGCTGAACGAGTTTAGATTCTTCCCCCTCAGCGTACCTGCCATCCTGCCTTCGATCAGCACACGCTTCTTGCGAAGGTTTATTCCGTACTTCTTATATACAAAATCGACAAGTGTCTCAAATTCGGAATCTGTAAGTTTGATAATGTCCATCATTGGCCGCTGTCTTCAACGAAAATTTTCTGGCAATTCAGGTTCATGACGAGCTTATCTCCGACTCTGCCTATAGAACTTAGGTATTTGTTGTTATTATACCTGTCAAATTCGGGGATCAGTGTCAGCGACTCGGCGTCGAACGTCAGAACCTCCGAAACTGTGTCTACTATCATCCCGACCTGTATGCGATCCATCTCTATGACGATGATGCATGTCCGGTCGTCGTACCCCACCGGAGGCAGACTGAATTTTATCCTCATGTCGATGACGGGTATGATTTTCCCGCGCAGATTGATGATCCCTTTTACATAATCAGGCACATACGGGACCGATGTGATGGCCTGGATCGTGATGATATCTATTACTTTCATCAACTCGACACCATATGTGTTTTCGCCAAGCCTGAAAGTGAGATAACGGCCGGCAAGCTCGTCCTTATGCACTCTTAATACTCCGGCGGTATCGCTCATATCCGGACCTCCATTCCTCAGAAGCGGTTGATCAGATTTGCGGAGTCAAGGATCAGGCTGATGCTTCCGTCTCCGAGTATCGTACAGCCCGCAAGTCCGTACGATTTGATCTGGAAGCGGTTCAGGTAAAACGGGAACGGTTTTACGACCACCTGCTGCTCTCCGAGCAGTTCGTCCGCAAATATAACCGCGGATTTGCTGCCGCTTTGGATCAGAACCGCTATTCCCTCCCGCAGATCCTCCACGGCATTTGCGATGTTAAAGAACCGGTGCAGTCTGATTATCGGATAGCACTCGCCCCGGAGCATTATCATTTCCGCTCCGTTCGTGTCGTGTATGACCTTTGTCTCTTCGTTTATCTTGAATGACTGCCTTATTGATGTGATCGGGACCGTAAATATGGTTGCGCCGACCGAGAGTTCCATTCCGTCGACTATGGCAAGGGTAAGCGGTATCTTGATCGTGAACCTTGTCCCGACTCCCTGTTCGCTTTCAACCATGACCGAACCGCTCAGCTGCTCTATATTGCTCCTCACGCC
>JAAYMG010000356.1 GCA_012521525.1 Clostridiales bacterium
CGTCATGACGACTCACGACGTCGGTTTGATGGACATAGCCGACAGGGTCTATGAGCTTGAGGATGGGGTGCTTGTCAATGTCTGAAAACAGCAAATACATCATTGAATGCGAAAACCTGGTGAAGATTTATAAGACTAAGGACCTGGAGGTACTGGCACTTCAGGGCCTGGACCTTACGATAAAAAAGGGTGAGCTGATGGCGATCATCGGAAACATCGGCAGCGGAAAATCCATGCTGCTGAACATGATCGGAGGACTCGACCGCCCTTCAGCCGGACGGCTCATCGTCGACGGCAAAGACCTTTTCAAGCTCAACGAAAAGCAGCTTGTCGAATACAAGCGCAACACAGTCGGCTTCGTATGGCAAAACAACGCAAGAAACCTGCTGCCATATCTTACCGCGTGGCAAAACGTACAGCTCCCTATGCAGTTCGACAACTCCCCCATCCCTTATGACGAGGATGCGAAATTGCAGCTCTCAAACAACAAAAAAACTCGTGCCTTGCAGCTTCTTGAGCTGGTTGGAATGTCGCACAGAAAGAACAGCAAGCTCAACCAGCTTTCCGGCGGTGAACAGCAAAGAGTCGCAATAGCCCTCGCCCTTGCGAACAACCCGAAGATCCTGCTTGCCGACGAGCCGACCGGATCTGTCGATATAAAAACCGCCAATTACATACTTGACGTATTTCGCGAGTTGAACAGGGAGCTTGGTACAACGATCATAATAGTTACCCACGACAGGAACCTTTCAAAAAAAGTCGAGCGCGTCGTTGCCATCAGGGACGGCAAAACATCAAGCGAGTTCATCGTCAAACAGAGCTATGCCGATATGCTCTCTAACGTTTCCAGGCTGGATGAAATCGAATCTACCCAGGACGAGTTCGTGGTCCTGGATCGCGCAGGCCGCATCCAGATCCCTGCAGAGCTCCTTGGGAAACTTGATCTCAGGGGCGGCAACAAGGTCAAGATGGAGTTCAGCGACGGTAAAATCATAATTACTGCCCCGGATATAGATACGACCGCCGTCCATTAAAGTACAACTAGTTATTCAAAAAAGTAACCGCGGCTTCAAGCCGCGGTTATTATTGCCTTTTCGTCTTTTGCTGAGAGGTGGACCTGTGTTACCTGCCGTTCATAGTTGTCAATGATCGTTGTGGCAATGCCGTCCTCAACTTCCCGCTGTATCAGCCTGCGAAGGTTGCGGGCACCATACTTGATCGAATATGAATTGTCAACCAGATATTTGACAGCCTCACTGTCCCAGGTAAAGGTGATGCCGCGTTCGACAAGGTTATTCTTAAGGTCGTTGAGCATGATTTCCGCGATTCGCTCAAAGTCTTCCTTTGTAAGCTGATTGAATGCTATGATCTCATCCACACGGTTTATGAACTCAGGCCTCATGATATCTCTCAAAGCCTTGAGAGTTTTCTCCTTTGTCTGTTCGGTAAGCGTCTGGCCGAACCCGAGCGGAGCTGCGCCCTTCAACTGGCTGCCGGCATTTGAAGTCATTATTATCACGGTGTTTTCGAAGTTTACTTCCCTTCCGTGCGCGTCGGTTATCCGACCGTCGTCCAGGATCTGGAGCAGTATATTCAAAACATCAGGATGGGCCTTCTCTATCTCGTCAAACAGGATGACCGAATACGGCCTGCGGCGGATTTTTTCCGTGAGTTGCCCCGCTTCATCGTAACCCACATATCCGGGAGGAGCTCCTATTATCCGGGATACGGCATGCTTTTCCATAAACTCGGACATGTCCAGCCTGATGAGAGATTCCGGGGTATTGAACAGGTCCTGTGCAAGGCACTTTACCAGTTCCGTCTTACCAACACCGGTCGGGCCTACGAAGATGAATGATATCGGTTTGCGCTTCGCTGAGATGCCTACGCGTCCCCTGCGTACAGCACGGGCAACTGCTTCAACGGCTTCATCCTGCCCGATTATCCTCTTTTTCAGCCTCTCCTCAAGCTTCTTAAGCCTGTCAAACTCCGTCTCCCTTATGCTGGAAGCGGGGATCTTGGTCCAAAGTTCAACAACTCTAGCCAGATTGTCCA
>JAAYMG010000357.1 GCA_012521525.1 Clostridiales bacterium
ACTATATTTTACCGAGGTATGAGCTTTGGCTCAACTCCTTTTTACACCATTATATAGACTTAATCCATAACATCTATAACATCACAAAAACTACACATATATCTTCATATAACTTGCTTGTAACGAGCATGAGTTTGCCTGGCATCATCCGGCATATTCTTTGATTACAGGCAATGTTCGCTCAAAAGCGGCCTTTTCTGATCGGAAAGGCCGCTCTTTTACAAGTATGAATATATATTGCCATATTATAGAAAAGCAATCAGGGTTTGATCCCTGATTGCCATATGAATTTCCGTCTTGGATACCTTGACATGAGCCGGGCGGATTGTCAAAGATCGATCGTTCCGGCTAGAAGGTCTTCATCCGCCGATGATGAGCCAATATAAACCTCGTATTTCATATGTTCAAGCTCAAATGCCGCAGTTTTCGGATCATACCATTTAAGTTTTTCTGTCGGGCACTCGATTTCAACTTCGGCAGCTTCCCCGGGATGCAAAGAGACGCGTCTGAAGCCTCTAAGCGACTTGACCGGTCTGTCCACGGCAGAGTTTCTGAAACCCACATAAAGTTGCACGACTTCGTCCCCGGCCATTTTACCGGTGTTCTTTACGGTGCACCTTGCCAGGATCTTATCGTTTTCAACTCTGAACACAGGATCCGAATACTCAAAAGTGGTGTATGACATACCGAAACCGTAAGGTCTCAGGGGCTTTTTGCCCTCCTTATCAAGTTTCGCATATCCGTGATAGTAGTCATACCACTGGTTTTTTGCATCCCAGTTGATCTTCGGCAGGTCGCTTTCCTCATACGGGATGACAAACGGGATCTTGCCGGAAGGATTTACGTCGCCAAATATGATCTCGGCTATTGCTGTTCCTCCCTCCTGCCCGGGATAGTAAGCCATGAGCACGGAGCTGACTTTGTCGATCCACTCTGTCATCATTATCATATTGCCGCCTATTAGAACGACCGCCGAGTTTTTGTTTTCAGGTGCGATCTCATTTATCAGGTCAAGCTCGTCGGCGTGCAGCCCAAGGCCGTTTACGCGGTCTCCGCCTATTGCTCCGGTATAGCTGTCCTGACCCCGAGGGCTGACATATTCACCCTCGTCGGAGTGATCGTAACCGAGAACGAATATAACTGCGTCTGCCTCTCGTGCATTCTCCTTTGCGGTTTCTATGTCGCTGCCGTCGAAATATATGAATTCCGCATCGGGCGCGATCTTGCGGAGGCCTTCAAGCGGTGTGACAACGTAAGCGGGATATACGCGGCTCGACCCGTGGTCGCCGATATTCGCTTTATCTGCCAACTTTCCGACAACTGCGACCTTCTTCGTTTTCTTCCTGTCCAGGGGAAGGACGCCGTCATTTTTCAGCAGCGTGATCCCCTCGCGTGCAGCCTTCAGGGCCAGTTCAATGTGTTCTTTGCAGCCGATCACGTCTTCGCCGTAGCTTTTGCCGCTCGACGCATGGGCTTCTTCAAAAGCAAGTATCGTACGGACGATCCTCAGCGCCGCTTCATTTATTCTCTCTTCCGGCACCAGTCCTTCCTTCACGGCTTCGACCAGCTTATCACCAAAATAATACGTCCAGCACATCTCTATATCCATGCCGCCATTTGCCGCATCTGCCGTGTCCTTGATACCGTGGATGAAGTCGCTTATGACGAAGCCGTCAAAGTCCCATTCCTCTTTGAGGACCTTCCTGAGAAGGTAGTCGCTGTGCCCGCAGTGGACACCCTTGTAAAGGTTGTAGGCGCTCATGATGCTGGCTGCACCGGCGTCGATGCACTCCTTGAAGTGCGGCAGATATACTTCCCGTTCGGTGCGTCTGTCGCAATCCACGCTGCACTTGAAGCGACTGATCTCCATGGAGTTGAAGGCGTAGTGCTTGACACAGGCAATCACGTTTTCGTCCTGTACGCCACGGGTAAGGGCTGCGCCCATTTGACCGATGGCAAAGCTGTCCTCACCGTAGGTTTCCTGGCTGCGTCCCCAGCCCGGGTTGATTGGAAGGTTTATGCAGACGCCGCCGAAGAAGTTTCCGCCGTAGGCCCTGATCTCACGGCCTATGGCCCTGCCTATCTCCTCTTCAAGTTCGGTATCGAAGGTCGCGCCGCGCAGCATCGAGACAGGGAAGCAAGTGCTCTTGCCTGTACCGCAAACCACTCCGCGCGGGCCGTCACAGAACAGGACAGGAGGGATCCCGAGCCTCTTGTTTCCTCCCGCTCCATAGGGGACATGGTTGTAATGCACTGCAGGGTCACTGGCAGACATTATCCCGCCCAGATCCGAAGGTTTCATCCAGCCGCTCATAAGATAGACTTTCTCTTCGAGGCTCATCTGTGAAACGAGTTGCTTTGCTTTGTCCGTAAATTGCAAGCGGTACTCTTTCGTACACTTCATAGTCAAAGACCTCCATACAAGTTGAACACATAAAAAGATGTGAATGACCTGTGATCTTGCATTATGTGCACGTGCACTCAATTAAGTAACGATTAGCGGGAAGGGTACAGTTGCATCCCGGCATTATGCCTGTCCTGATATTTTACTTCTAAATAACAAGATCGGGTTATCATCCTGGTATATAAATCTAAGTTTACAATACCATTTGCAGCTTTAAATGTCAATGAAGCGCTTGTGATCATGAACCGATGTGAAAAATCTGCCTGATTATATACAGCCGGAATATATACTTGATCTCATGCATATCAAATTGACAATGAGAATCTATTTTGCTATCATAAACCATGAAATCATATATGGTGCACGAGCACAAGCTTGATATCGAAAGATGCTGACAATGGCGGAGGTATCTATGTCAGTCACGATAAAAAAGATAGCCGAACTGAGCGGAGTTTCGCGCGGCACGGTGGACAGGGTGCTCAACAATCGCGGCAATGTACATCCGGAAACCGCCGAGCGGGTACGCAAAGTTGCGCAGCAGTTGGGGTATTCGCCCAATTTGGCGGGCAAGGCGCTCGCGGTCCGCAAGAAGTCACCGCTTTTCGGAGTCATATTGCCGTCGGAGGGAAACGCCTTCTTCGACGACGTGATCGCAGGGATACGAAATGCGGAAGCCGAGCTTCGGGATTTCGGCGTCAGAGTTGAAATCAGGACTATGAGGGGGTTCGATCCGACCCGCCAGCTAAAGCTGATAGAGGAGTTCGAGGACAGGATAAGCATGCTGCTGCTGGTCCCGATCAATGATGTCAGGATCGCCGAGAAGATCGGCTCGCTCAAGGAGAAGGGCATACCCACGATCGCCCTGAACACCGATATCGAAAACAGCTCCAGGTTGTGTTATGTGGGCAGCGACTACAAAAAAAGCGGCGAGATAGCATGCGGTATCATGGCCCTTCTGACCGGGGGAAGGGCGAACTTCGGTATAGCCACAGGATCGTTCAGGATGCTGGGACACAGCCAGCGGATAGCAGGGTTTCACTCGGTGATGAAGGCAAGGTACCCGGGATTGAAGATGCTGGACATCATAGAGACCAATGACGACGACATCCAGGCATACGAAGAGACCTGCAGGATGCTGCGAAACCACCCGGATATGGACGCGATCTTCATAGTAGCTGGCGGTGTCTACGGTGTTTGCAGGGCGGTGATCCGCAGCGGGTATGAGGAGCGGATGACCATAGTTTCCTTTGACGACATCCCGACCACGGTGGAGATGGTGGAACGGGGGATAATAAAGGCGACTATTTGCCAGCAGCCTGTAGCCCAGGGTTACCTCGCGGTAAGGAAGGCGTTTGACTATTATATCAGCGGAGCTGAGCCTGAAACAGACCGTTTCATATTGGGAAACGAAATCAAGATCCGCGAAAGCCTGGTCGATATAGACAAGTAATAAGGAGACAAAGGTATGGAGTTACATCAAACAGTTTATCCGGAAAACAAGAAGGAACTTTATGAACTGCTGACAAGGCAGTTGAAGGCACTTACCGACGGCGAGAGATTCTACCTTCCGAATTTGAGCAACGCCGCGGCACTGCTTTTCAATGCTCTTAGGGATATAAACTGGGCAGGATTCTACCTGATGCACGGCGGGGAACTCGTGCTCGGACCGTTCCAGGGGAAAACTGCCTGCATCCGCATTGCTGTGGGCAAAGGGGTTTGCGGGACGGCAGTGGCCGAAAACATGACGCAGGTAGTACCGGATGTACACAAATTTCCGGGTCATATAGCATGCGACAGCGCATCGAACTCGGAGATCGTGGTCCCGTTGCGGGCAGGCGGAAAGGTGATAGGAGTGCTCGACATAGACAGCCCGCTGTTTGATCGCTTTGACGGGGAGGACAGATCGGGGCTCGAAGCCTTCGTAAAAGTCCTCGAGGACGCCTGTGATTTTGAAAATACGGCGATCATACTTTGATCATGCCGCAGACTCAGTTGCAGATTCCATCAATTGCAGACTGATTGCATATCCAACATTTACTGTAAGACGGTGCATACCCTTAGACGATGCATACATAAACAGTATCTTATCCGGTTGACCGAATCAGGCCGCAAAGAGCAACAGATTTCAGAACACCTGGCGGAAATTACTAAACCAATTCAATATAAGGAGGATTTTTGATGAGCTACTTTGAGTCGATACCAAAAATCAGGTATGAAGGTCCGGGCAGCAAGAACCCACTGGCTTTTAAGTTCTACGATCCCGACCGCGTGATCCTAGGCAAACCGATGCGTGAACACCTGCCGTTTTCGATGGCATGGTGGCACAATCTCGGCGCGGCCGGAACCGACATGTTCGGCAGGGACACGGCTGACAAGTCATTCGGTGCAAAGCCCGGTACGATGGAGCACGCAAGAGCAAAAGTGGATGCCGGATTCGAATTCATGGAAAAGCTAGGCATAGAGTATTTCTGCTTCCACGATGTGGACCTTGTCCCGGAAGCTGATACTATCGCCGAAACGAACGCCCGCCTTGACGAAATCAGCGACTATATTCTCGAAAAGATGAAGCAGACCGGCATAAAGTGCCTTTGGGGGACCGCAAACCTGTTCAGCAATCCAAGATATATGAACGGTGCCGGCACATCCAATTCGGCAGACGTTTTCGCATTTGCCGCCGCGCAAGTCAAGAAGGCCCTTGACATCACCGTCAAGTTGGGCGGACGCGGATATGTGTTCTGGGGCGGAAGGGAAGGCTATGAGAATCTCCTGAACACCGACATGAAGCTTGAACTTGACAATATCGCAAGGCTTATGAAGATGGCGGTGGAATATGGCCGCAAGATCGGGTTCGAGGGCGACTTCCTTATAGAGCCGAAGCCGAAGGAACCAATGAAGCACCAGTATGACTTTGACACAGCTACGGCGATCGGATTCCTTCGTCAGTACGGCCTTGACAAAGACTTCAAGATCAACATCGAGGCAAACCATGCGACACTTGCGGGACACACATTCCGTCACGAGCTGCGTGTGGCTGCCATAAACGGCATGCTCGGAAGCATCGACGCAAACCAGGGCGATCTCCTTCTGGGCTGGGATACCGACGAGTTCCCGTTCGATGTGTATGAGACCACGATGTGCATGTATGAAGTCCTGAAAGCCGGCGGGCTCCGGGGAGGACTCAACTTCGACGCAAAAAACCGCCGTTCATCCAATACTGTCGAGGACATGTTCTACGGATTCATACTGGGTATGGACAGTTTTGCGCTCGGGCTTATCAAGGCTGCCGCCATTATAGAAGACGGGCGAATCGACAAGTTTGTTGAAGAAAGATATTCAAGCTATAAAACCGGCATAGGAGCTAAAATCGTATCCGGAGAAGCGACACTTGAGGAGCTTGCGGAATATGCAGAGAAACTCGGCAAGCCTGAAGATCCCGGCTCCGGCCGCATAGAGTACCTGGAGAGCATCGTCAACTCCATACTGTTCGGGTGAGCATCATGAAGTATCTGCTTGGAATCGATCTTGGTACCAGCGGGACCAAGACTGTATTGTTTGACGTGACGGGTGCGGCCATAGCTTCATCGACTGTGGAGTACCCCATGTACCAGCCGCAAAACGGTTGGGCAGAGCAGGATCCTGAGGACTGGATAAATGCTGCGTTCGAGACTATCCGAGCAGTCCTGGCTAAATCGGGCATCGATCCGAAAGATATCGCCGGTATAGGCATCTCAGGACAGATGCACGGTCTTGTGATGCTTGACGAGCCAAACAGGCCGCTCCGGCGGAGCATAATTTGGTGCGATCAGCGGACTGCGGCCGAATGCGAGGAGATCCATGCCCGGGTGGGAAAGGACAGGCTTATCGAAATAACGGCAAATCCCGCCCTTACCGGTTTTACCGCATCGAAGATACTTTGGGTCCGCAACAATGAGCCCGAAATCTACGCTAAATGCAGGCATATCCTGCTTCCGAAAGACTACTTGAGGTTCCGCCTGACCGGGGAGTATGCGACCGAAGTATCCGACGCAAGCGGGATGCAGCTGCTGGATGTTCCGAACCGCCGTTGGTCCGATGAAGTGTTGCAGGCACTGGAAATCGACCCGGCTTTCCTCGGAAAGGTGTATGAGTCGGTTGAAATAACCGGGTATGTCACGGAAGAAGCCGCGCAAGCTACCGGCCTTGCGGTATCTACGCCTGTTGTCGGCGGGGCGGGAGATAACGCGGCAGCAGCTGTCGGTACAGGTGTTGTCACTGACGGAAGCGCATTCACGACCATCGGGACGAGCGGCGTAGTCTATGCACATACAAGTAACATTTCGATAGACAAAAAAGGCCGTGTCCACACATTCTGCTGCGCCGTTCCCGGTGCATGGCATGTAATGGGTGTTACACAGGGAGCAGGTCTCTCGCTGCAGTGGTTCCGTAACAACTTCTGCAGTGTGGAAATCGAAGAGGCAAAGAAACGCGGTGTAGATCCATATGTGGTAATGGACGAGAAAGCGGCAGAGGTCCCGGTGGGAGCAAACCGGCTGCTATATCTCCCATACCTGATGGGTGAGAGGACTCCGCACCTTGACCCCGATTGCAGAGGCGTTTTCTTTGGGCTTTCGGCCATCCACACCCGCAAAGACATGATCCGTGCGGTCATGGAGGGAGTAACATACTCCCTGAAAGACTGTTACGACATACTTAAAGAAATGGGTGTTGAATTCAGCGAGATGTATGCCTGCGGAGGCGGCGGGACCAGCCCCCTCTGGCGCCAGATGATGGCCGACGTTTACGGCTGCCCGGTGCGTACGGTCCGGTCAAAGGAGGGTCCGGCTCTGGGAGCAGCGATCCTTGCGGCGGTCGGTACGGGATTGTATCCGGATGTAAAAACCGCATGCGATGCCATGGTCAAGTCGAATCCGCAGCAGGATCCGATCCCCGAAAACACGGCGAAGTATGCTGAGTACCACAAGCTCTATCAAAGCCTCTACATTTCACTGAAGGACAGATATAAAGAACTGGCAGCACTATGAATGTCTTAACTGATCAATATTTGTAAGTAACATATAGAAGTTGGAGATCTTAAGGATCTCCAATTTTTGTTAGTATTTTGATCAGACGATAAGCACAGTGCAGTTAGGAGGGGGTCGTTTCATTATTGCTATACCGTTCAGATGCGGCTGCTAGTTTGATGCGCTGTAATTTCAACAATTTCGTCATTGGACAATAATAAGAAAGCTAGATCCCGAACAGCTTTGCAGCCTTTTGCATATTTTCGATTATCTGTACGTCGAACGGACAGCGGCTTTCGCAATGGCCGCAGGAAACGCAGTCGCTTCCGTGACGTGAGAGGTGTTCATAATGAGAGCGGACGGATGGGCTGATATTATCCACGTCCAGCATGGCGATGTCCAAATACTTGTTAACCATTGCAATGTCTATTTCTTCAGGGCACGGCTGGCAGTGGCTGCAATAGACGCAGCGGCCTGAAAAGTCGTTTTTAAGCTCGCCGATAAACTGCGTATAGTCCTTTTCTTCTTCGCTTGCGTCAAGATACTTTAACGTATCAAGGATTTCGCTTCCGCTTTTGCAGCCAATAAGTGTGCTGAAAACCGCGGGCCTGCTAAGGGCATAGTGTATACACTGATTGACCGTCATAGGCTTTGAAAACGGAGTATGTTCCCCTGAAACAAGCTTGCCGGCGCCGAGGGTCTTCATGACGCTGATGCCGACACCCTGCTTTTCGCAGAGAGCGTACAGTGCTGCCCGCTCGGGATCAAGCCCGCGGAAGCTGCCGGTATCAAATCCTTTATCCAACCCGTCGAGTACGTACTTATCGACCGGAGTCAAATCAAATGCAAGGTTTATGCTGAACAGCATTACCTCGACAATTCCGGTTTCAACTACTTTCTTGGCGATCTGGGGCCTGTGCGAGCTGAATCCTATATGGCCGATATCGCCGTTTTGCTTAAGCTTCAAAGCATAATCCGCTACACCGCCGTTAAACACCTTGTCAAAGTCTTCCTCCGAGTCAATGAAAAACAGCATACCGAAATCGATATGACCGCCGAATATACGAAGGCAGTCTTCAAAGTATTTCTGGACCGTTTTCATATCCCGGCTTATGTCATACTTCTGGTTTACATCGGTGGACCCGATGTGTCCCTGGATATAGACGTCTTTGCGGTTGGAGCCCAGTGCCTTTGCGATGTTTTCGCGGACTTCCCTGCCCGGCATGAAAACGTCCAGAAAGTTTACTCCATGGTCAAGCGCCGTATGGATGGTTTCTTTCACCTGTTCATAGGGCCTTCCGTCCAGGTGCTCGCACCCAAGACCGATTATGCCTGCCTTTTTGCCCGTCCTGCCGATTTCACGATAAATCATGTTCCATGCCTCCGTAATATGTATTATTTATACGATTATATATGATGGAGTTTAGTTCAAGTCAAGACTTTGCAAGAAATCGCCGGCAAATTTATCACAACCTCCTGCGCCGCCGCATAAAATGGTAAGGCGGAAATACGAAGCGGGAGGTTTTGCGATGCTGCCGTTGACCATATATCTTTTGCTCCATGGCATTCATATGATGCTCCGGGTATCCGGAGGAGGGTCATTCCCTCGTCCGTTGAGTGAAGAGGAGGAAGAAAAATATATAGAGCTTGCGGCCAAAGGGGACAAAAAGGCCAGGGACATACTTATCGAACGGAATTTGAGGCTTGTTGCGCATGTCATAAAAAAATACTACACGGCAGCAAAAGAGCAGGAGGACCTTATTTCCATCGGCACTATAGGCCTTATAAAAGCTGTCAACACTTTCGACAGCAGCAAGAAAATAAGGCTGGCGACATATGCCGGAAAGTGCATCGAAAATGAGGTCCTGATGTACTTCAGGAGCCAGAAAAAGTCATCCGGTGAGATGCTCATGTCTGAGGCCCTTGAGAGCGACGGTGACGGGAACGTGCTCGTCCTGGGTGATACCCTGAGCGATGACGGCGAGGAGATCCTCGACCAGCTTGACAGGGAGGAAATGAGCCAGACACTTATGAAATACATAAACAGGTGTCTCGACGACAGGGAAAGGGAAATCGTCATACTGCGCTATGGACTAAACAATCAGCCCCCCATGACACAAAGGGAGATCGCGGCGCGGTGCAATATATCCCGCTCCTATGTGTCAAGGATCGAAAAGAAAGCCCTTGAAAAGCTGCGCAAAGAGTTCGAAAAAGAGCAGATGTACTGAAAAAGCAGCACTTTACATCTGTCAAAGATCATTGTATAATGGTGTATTGCTATACTGCCAAAATAAAAATCGGTCTTTTTCCGGATCGATCCGGGAGTAGATAATTCAGGAGTATATCTATGGCACTTACTTTGGAGAAGATACTTCTTGCTGCTTCTGACCAGAGGACGTATCACAAGGGACTTCAATATTACTATGATCAGAATATAAAAAAATACCAGGCAAATCATACTGAGGACGGAAAAGAGATCAACGCGGTCGTACAGGGCAAAAAGCCTTACAATGTTTCCGTCCGCCTCGATGAGCAGGAGGAGTTCCGGTCCGCTCACTGCTCCTGTCCCACATACAGCAAAAAGTCGGGAGCATGCAAACACATCGTTGCAGTATTGATACACCAGTACCATGGCAAGAATGCTTCGTCCGTGCAAAATAAACCGAAACCGAATGACTTCGACAAGCATATGGATGAGGAAAATAACCTGAAGAAAACAGGCAGTCTGCATAACAGGGACGGGCTGATCTCAAAAAGACCCACGTCCGACGGTGTGGCACGCCTCATGATGAACAAATACACGATGCGTGAAAACGCCGAGGTCGTAGGACAGAGCTTTTCCGATACCGAAAAGGTCACGCTGACACCCATCGTGCGGCAAAGCAAGGATGACGTAACTCTTGTTGAGTTCACGATAGGAAAAAGCCGGCAATACGTAGTACGGAATGTCTTTGAGCTGGTAGAAAACGTCAAATCACTGAACAAGGTTTCGTATGGTAAACAGTTGGAGTTCATCCACAGCATCGACAGCTTTAACGAAAAGTCGAAGCAGCTGATGCTGTTTATCATGGAAAAGTGTGATGAAGTCCGCCTCATGGTCCGTGCCTACGGGAACATAAACCTGAGGCAGTCTAATATGGACAAGCGTTTTCTGAGACTGTCTCCCTACGCCCTTGACAGGCTGATTTCCATGTACATCGGGGAAAAGATCACTGCCTCGCTAGGCTCCGAAATCGAGAGGCTCGCTACGGTAGTCACAGAGAACCCCGAACTGAAGATCAGTGTTGAGGACCAGGGGGACGGGACCATTCTTTTCACTGCCGAAAAGTTTGGACTGGCCGCGGGTGAGAAGCACATTTACATCCAGTTGGGTGATTATATATACAGGTGTGACGAGGATCTGTCCGACAGGGCGCGTGATTTCCTGAAAGCGCTGGAGAAGTGCTCGTTCAGGATGCGCATTGCCAAAAATGACCTTTCGAGGTTTTGCGCCAACGTCTATCCGGTGGTCAAGAACTGCTTTGTTTTCACGGGGGATACAGGCACCCTGAACGAATATATGCCACTGCCCCTTGAGACGGAGATCTTCATAGATGCTCCGGAAAAAAACGTGATAACTGCCAGGATGATCTATCGATATGGCGATAAGACCTTTGACTATTACGCGCTGCATTTTGCGGG
This sequence comes from Clostridiales bacterium, assembly GCA_012521525.1. Lineage (GTDB taxonomy): Bacteria > Bacillota > Clostridia > Oscillospirales > JAAYOS01 > JAAYOS01. The sequence goes on from JAAYMG010000357.1 coordinate 11,086, forward strand.
GAAGTCACCTGAAATAGAGCGCCGCGACCTGCGCAGCGAAATGGTCGTCCGTGTGATCATCAGCAAGTACATACGCCTTTATGATACCAACAGAAAAGTACTGCTGCTGGAAGCCGACGACGAAGAAATATACCGCTTTATTTCCGAGGGAATCCCCGCCCTGATGGAGGTCGCCACAGTCCATATCAGTGACCGCATGCAGCGAATCGGGATCGCGACGGCACCGCAGGTTTCGATCGGGGTGCGCATGGTTTCCAACTTGCTGGAGCTGAAAATAGAGCCGGGCGAATTCCCGGCCGAAGAGCTGCTCAATGCACTCAATGCCTACAGGGAAAACCGGAAATTTTACAGGCTGTCCGACGGCAGGTACCTGAGGCTGGAGGACAACGCTCTCAACGCTCTGGCGCAGTTGGCCGACGGCCTGGAACTGACCGACAGGCAGCTGCAAAGCGGGGAGGTCGTTGTTCCAAGGTACAGGGCAT
>JAAYMG010000358.1 GCA_012521525.1 Clostridiales bacterium
AAGTTTGAGCTCTCTTCTTTCGATATACAGCCTGTGTTTCTTCCGGATCTCACTATCGACCCCGGCTTCCGTCAAAAAATCATAAAATGCCGTTATGATTTCCGAAGCCGGAAGGACTTTTCCGGCCGGAGCCCTTTCGATGAGCCGGACAAACGGAGACATCACCCTGGATCGTATTTCGTTGATCCTGTCAAGCTCCCTTTCCGCTCTTTCGTCGAACGGTTCGGAAAATCCCCTGGGGTTCATCGTCCACTTCTCTTTGGATGTCCATCTCCGGCCCCTGATATTCCATGCGATAACGTAGTTTTCCAGTCTGCAGCAATCTTCATACGGTATTCCTGCCAGCCCCGTTTTCAGGTATCGGAAGACATCGTTGTACGAGAAATTCCGGAGTATGACGTCTATAGCCGATTCAATAGCCGCAATGGCCGGCTTTTTTATTATCTCATCCATCCTGTCGGAAAAAAGAGGTATGTTCCAGGCTTCAAACACTGCTTCGACGATCCCGGAATACAAGTTATAATCGGGAAACGCCACAACGATATCTTTGTACCTGTAGTTTTCATCCCTGCAAAGCCTGATGATTTCGGACGCTGCCTGCTCGACCTCTTCCCACCGGTCCGATGCTGCGTGAAGTGATATTGCTTTACATTGGCTGCTATATTTTGCCGGATCACTTCTGAACAGGTTCCTGCGGAGGTGAGCCAGGGGATTTACTTTACTTTGGTCATATTCCGTAAGGTTTTCTTCAGATATCGGTGAACCAGTTGACAGCGCGATCCTGCGCAGGCGTTCGATCGATTTTACATATCCGTAAAAAGCACTGTCGATCTGATCTGCAGAGTCTTCGTTCATCAAGGTGGGGTCAAAATCAAAAGCAGCCGTCACCTTATTCGATTTAAGGATAAACAATCTGATGATTTCCAGTTCCTGCGGCGTAAACTCGGTGAAACCGCCGATATATACGGTCTTGCCAACGGCATAGTCGCCTTCTTCAAGCTTTTCGATCAGACGAGCCGCAAGGTCTGCGGGGTCTTTTACGTTCCTGCCGAGCACAGAGTCATATGCACTGTAAATAAGAGAAAGGTCAACGAGCTTTCCGCTGATCAAACCGTTGTTTTCTTCGACGGTTTGCGCAAACTGGCTGCATGAGATCCCATGGGTCTTGAACTCGTCTATCAGTCTTACCAGATTTTGCAGATATTCAGGTTTGTTTATCTGTTCGCCAAAGGACTTCAGCTTTTCCGACACCGAGCGTATTGCCAGCCGCATTGCAAGCATTCGTCCGCTTTCGTCAAGCACTTCTTCCGCAAGCCCGCCAAGTTCTCCAAAAACTCTGTCTGCCAGGCGCTTGACAGTCAATACTTCACAGTAAAGGGAAACCGAGTCTCCGCAAAACTCGCATAGCATACGTTCGGCTTCGTGGGAGTAGTGCTGCGGAACGATCAGGATTTGATCAGTTACGCCTCTGATCATGGCCTCTTTGATCTTCCTGTATACACTGTTTTTTCCATAAAGAAGCTCCAACATATGAACACCCCTCCCGAACATATGGAACTAATAATACGATTATACACTGTTTCGACTGCATTCGCAATTTTATAAGAGCAGTTTTTCAAAGCCCTGCATAATTTAGGCTTTTTGAAAACTGCTCTTGATATAGGAACATTCGTTTTTCGCAGCCTGTTTTTATTTCTTAATGCTGATATATTCAATCAGTTTTTCAAGCAATTCAAGGATCCTGAACCTGAATACCACGGTTTCGTTTTGCTCTGAGATCAGTCTTATCTCGTTTTCCGAAAGACCTGCAGCCCTGGCGGCTTCTTCAAATTCCTGCGCTCCGGCAAAGCAAAGAGGAGGAAAAACGACACACCACCAATTCTTCCCGCTTCCCTCGCCTATAATGACTCTCAGCGATTTATAGAGACCCGCAGGCAGGCTAAAGGTGTCATAGTTTCGAGTCGGATAAAACTCGTCGCTCAAATCTGCGCATACTTCGTATGTACAGCCTTTTTTAAGAAGCACTTCTTTAGCACTGTCTTCGATCGCCGAAAGGTTTTCGGCAAGTATTTGCCCGGCTTCATCGATCCCGTTTGCCCCGCTGAGAAGCAGGTCCAACTCTTCAATGATCCTGTCACGAACGGTATGTTTCAGTGACTGGTCGAATTCACTGTCCGAATTTGCTATAACGTGAAGTCGGATCAGTTTTGAGGATAGCTTATGCTGCTGCTGCATGCAGATATATCCTATAACCAATAAAGTACATATTGCAAGTATGGACGCGCACACCATCCTGTTAAGCAAAGTTGATTTTTGCCGCAACTTATACCTCCGAAATCTAAAACAGTATTTTCACCGTTTTTGCTGTTTCGGCAAAAAATGCCGATACTTTGTTTTCACTACAAAGTATCGGCATGTTTTCTGCGGCTTATTCAAATATCGCTATACGGCACATAAAAATATGCTGTCAAAATCAAATTCAAACCGGATTTTCATGCTTTGTGACAGCTTCGGCTATCTGTCTCAAAATCCGCATTCCGTACCACTCTCACGTACTACTCGCATCTTAACATAAAAACCTGACTGTGGCTTTTCTCAAAGAATGAAGCTGCCGAATCCGCCGCGCCTTTATCATCGAATATCCCGAATACGGCTGAGCCGCTTCCGCTCATCGATGCTCCCAGCGCGCCGTTTCGCATCAGGACTCTTTTTATCTCTGAAATCCCTTTTATCTTCTTAACTGCGACCTCTTCGAGCACATTGAAGACCCTGCTCGATATCCCGCAAAGGTCTCCTGCCTTCAGGGCATTCACAGCGCCGGCGGTATCGGGACGAACCTGGCTTTTTGCGACCGTGTACTCCGAGAAAAGCTGGGCCGTAGAAATTGATGCCCTGGGTTTGACAATGACTATATAGCATGACGGGATCCTGGCAAGAGGAGTCATTATTTCACCGATCCCTTCACAGAGCGCGCATCCGCCGATCAGGCAGAAAGGAACATCGGCGCCCACCCTTGCTCCAATGTCGACCAGGCTCTTCTCGTCAAAGGGGGATCCGAAATACTCATTCAGTAATTTGAGGACGGCGGCCGCGTTGGCGCTGCCACCTCCAAGCCCGGCTCCAACGGGGATCCTTTTCCTGATGTCGATCAGGATACCGGTATTTTTTTCCGATATCCGGACCAACTTCCCCAGTTCATCAATAAACAGTCTGGCAGCCTTTGCGGCTATATTGGTCTCGGCCCTGATAAACGGCAGGTTTGTCGTTGCACGAATGCCCTCACCCTGTCCGATCATGACCTCGATCTCATCCTCAAGAGGGACTTGATGCATTATGGTCGAGAGGTTGTGATATCCGTCGGGACGCCGGTCCAAAACATCAAGAGTGAGATTGATTTTAGCCGGGGCCGTCGTCCGAAGCTTGATCATTTACAACTTCCTTTCAGGTCTCTTAAGTCTTCTTGTCAGTTCTATCGCCTGTACAGGACATATCTCATGGCAGCAGTAACATCTGATACATCCCGAATAATCGGGTTCCGCCTTTTTGTTCCTGATGGAAATGACTTGTCTTGGGCATATTTCGACGCACTTTTCGCACGCAATGCATTTTTCGGTCATTACCGGCCATGGTGTCAAAACGTCAGACAGCCTGCGATGTACTTTTTTGGGCAGTACATATCTTGATACAATGCCTATCAGGGAACTCTTTCCCCTGCTAGACGGAGGCATGAATTCTGTCCTGAACTCATTGGGATCGTCCCCCGCAAAAGACAGGTCGGATACTTTCGATACAACGAGCTTCCTTTCGGCGGCTTCAGTCAGGACGGGTACCTTTGATGCCGGGAGCGACACCAGGTCACACATTGCCATATCCAGAGCGTACGGGTTCAAGGAAGCACCTATAACGCCGACATGCTTCGGCACTCCGGCAGACGGACCGTCTCCCTCCATACCCACGACACCGTCGATCACGGAAAGATCCGGCTTAATAAGTTCGCACAAATCCACAAGGACTGCATTGAATCTGTAACTGTTTGGATACCTGGAATGAAACGCCGCCTTTTCCAGGCCGGGAATACATCCGAACAGATTCTTTGTTGCACCCGTGTAGTATGCAAGGCCGTGTGTTTTCAGTTTTGCAACGCTTACAACGATATCTGCATCCAAAACCGGTGTAAGTATGTCAAACTCTTTTGCATATTTACCTTCGGGAAATTCAACTCGCCTGAAGGACAGGTCGAAGTTCAGGCTTGCACCGGAGTTCTTCGCTGCGGTATCCATACCGCAAACTGAGTAGACCCGGCGAAGTGATGCGGCATTATATATTCCGCCGGGACTGTCGGCAACCGTGACCCGCGCTCCGGCGGCCACAAATTCTTTTGCCAGAGCCTCTACGACCGAAGGATGAGTAGTGACCGACTTTTCAGGCCTGTATGCAGATAACAGGTTTGCCTTTAGCAGAACATGCTTGCCTTCGGGCCGAAAGGCGGATACACCGCCCAAAGGTTCAAGTACACGTCGTACTGCTTCGTCGACGGTTTGTTGCCGGTAATCAACGCATCGCACAATACTGACGGTTTTTTCCATGCAAACCCTTCTCTCATGAATATTTCCGGTTAATTAAACACGCCGGACTTTTTTGCGGCAATGCGAAAACGATTTTGAATGCATCATTCCGTTGATATAATGTTCTTCTGATAATATCAACTCTGTTTCATGATATCAACTCTGTTTCAGTTCATTTACAAACAGCTCTATCCTGCGCAGAGCTTCGATGATATCTTCAACGGATGCCGCATAGCAGCAGCGGATATGCCCTTCACCGCTCTTCCCGAATGCTGTGCCCGGAATAGCCGCAACTTTATATCTTAGCAGGAGCTTTTCACAGAACTCTTCGGAAGTCAGACCCGTTGAGCGGATGCTCGGAAAGACATAAAATGCTCCCAGGGCTTCAAAGCAGTCCAGCCCTATCTTCCTGAATCCGTCAATTATGAGCCGACGCCTTTGATTGTAGTCCTGCTGCATGTGTTCGATATCCCGGTCACCTTCCCTGAGTGCTTCTATCGCGGCATATTGGCTTGTTGTAGGCGCACACATTATGGCATACTGGTGTATTTTCAGCATTTGTCTGATGACGGGTTCCGGTCCTGCTGCATAGCCCATCCGCCAGCCGGTCATAGAGTAGCACTTTGAAAACCCGTTTACAACGATCGTGCGATCTTTCATACCTTCTATATTGGCAATAGAAACGTGTTTGCCTTCGTAAGTAAGTTCCGCGTAAATTTCATCGCTTACTATCATTATGTTTGTCTCTGAAAGGACTTCGGCGATAGACTCCAGATGTTTCCTCTCCATTATCGCGCCGGTAGGATTGTTCGGATATGGAAGGATAAGGAGCTTTGTCCTCGGAGTGATCGCGTTTTTGAGTTCTTCGGCCGTCAGCCTGAACTCATTTTCCGCCTTTGTTTCAATGATGACCGGCTTTCCTCCCATCAATATCACTATGGGAGCATAGCAAACGAATGAAGGCTGCGGTATTATAACTTCATCACCGGGATC